>NZ_JBFLUG010000141.1:0-17746 GCF_041008525.1 Parafrankia sp. FMc2
CTGGCTCGAGATCCTCTGGCACTGCCTCACCAAAGGCGTGCTCTACGACGAGGCCACGCACGTCGCCAACCGCAACCGAGCCCTCGGACGCGCCGCCTGAAACCGTGGTTGACAGAGGGTGTCTCACTGGTGCACCTTCCTCACGCCGGGTCCCCGCTGCGGACGCCCGCCAGACAGCGGGCGAAGGCACGCGCCGCGAGCACGCCGGCGGCGTGGACACGGTAGTCCGCCGGATGCCGCGGGTCCTCCGGCAGCGGCGGCGCGGCGCGCAGGCCGCCTGCGGCCAGCTCGCCGAACCGCCGGGCGAGCGCGACCGGCGCCGTCCCGGTCGACCAGTCCACCTCGTCGCCGGCCAGCCGCTCGGCCGCCGCGACCCGCCACGGGCCGGTGGCCACGCCGCTGACGGCGCAGCAGACCCGCTCGCGCACCCGGTCGACCAGGAGCGCACAGGACACCAGAGCGGGGAACGCCGCCTGCCGGCCGCCGATCTTCAGATAGGTCTGCGGACCGCTCGGCCGGGCCACCCGCACCGCGGTGACCAGCTCCCCGGGCTCCGGCCCGTCCCGCAGGAAGCCGTCGACGTCCGTCGTGCGGGCGCCGCGTGCCGAGGCGAGCAGGATCTCCGCCTCGGCGGCGGCGAGGAACGTCAACAGATCACCGCGCGGGTTGGCGGAGCCGAGCGCGCCACCGACGGTTCCGCAGTTGCGGATCTGCACCGAACCGACGACCCGGGAGGCGGCCGCCAGGCCCGGCGCGAGCGACCAGCCCGCCAGGTCGGCGTAGGTGACACCGGCACCGACGGTGAGGGCGTCCGCGCTGGCGCCGCGCACCCGCAGCTCGAGCACCCGGCGCAGCGCGACGATCGCCGCCGGCCCGCGGCCCCCGGCGCGCAGCGCGGGGACGAGGTCCGTGCCGCCGGCCAGCAACCGCACGTCCCGGCCGGCCTCCACCTCGGCGGTGAGAGAGGCCACAGCCTCGCCGACCGTCCCGGGCCGGTGCAGAACGGTCGACGGACCACCGGGCGTCGTCATGGAGCCGACGATAGTGGCGCGACGTTACGGCGGTGTTCAACCCGCAGCCGGCCGAGAACCGCGCGGCCGCGGCCGAAAGAAAGCGAGCTGAGCCGCGCCGGGCGGACGGCCCGCATCACCACCGGCACATCACCATGGACAATGGCCCGGCGTTACATGATGGATGCCTTTCGGAAACACAGAATCGTTTCGGTGATGAAAGGGCAGGAAGGGGAACGTGTTGACCGGTCGCCTGACGAACGTCGATCCGGCACTGCGGCACGGCTGGCACCCGGTCGCGCGTTCGTCCGGGATCACCGACGCGCCGGTGGGTGTTCGCCTGCTCGGCGAGCACTGGGTGCTGGCCCGTCTCGACGGGCGCCTCACCGCGTTCGCGGACCGGTGCCCGCACCGCCTCGCCCCGCTGTCGGCGGGCCGGGTGGACGGCGGCGAGCTCGTCTGCGGCTACCACGGCTGGCGGTTCGCGGCCTCTGGGGAGTGCACCGCGGTGCCCGCGCTCGGGCCGGGGGTGCCCACTCCGCGGCGGGCCCGGGCCGTCACTCCCTGGGGGGTCGCCGAGCGCCACGGCCTGGTGTGGCTGGCGCCGGAGGAGCCGTGCTCCGACATCGTCGAGCTGCCCGAGGCGGACGAGCCCGGCTTCGACAGCGCCTGGCTCCCCACCACACGCACGACGGCCTGCGCCGGGCTGCTCGCCGACAACTTCCTCGACGCCGCGCACCTGCCGTTCGTCCACGCCGCCACCATCGGCGCCGGGGAGGGCGCCGTCATCGGGCCGTACCGCGTGCAGGCGGACGGCGCCGGTTTCGCCGTCCGCCTGGAGCAGGAGGTCGCGAACCCGGAGGACCCCGGCGTGGCGGCGGGGCTGCGCCCGCTCGTCCAGCGCCGGGTCTCGACGTACGTCTACCGGCCGCCGTTCATGCTGCGGCTGCGGCTCGACTACCCCGCCGCTGGCATGACCAACACGATCCTCTTCTGCCTGCAGCCGGAGGACGTCGACGCGACGGCCGTGTACACCCGGATCATGCGGGACGACCTCGGCGGTGATCCCACCCGGCTGGCCGAGGCCGCACGCTTCGAGCAGGCGGTACTCGACGAGGACCTCGCGCTGCAGGAACAGTTCACCCTCGACGGCCTGCCGCTGCACACCGCCGGCGGGCTCGACGACGGGCTCGCCCCCGGGCTCGATGGCGGGCTCGATCGCAGCCCCACTCCCGACGGCGGCCCGTCTCCCGGCGGCGGGGCGGCGCCCGAGGAGGTGAGCATCCGCGCGGACGCCGCGGGCGTGGCGCTGCGGCGGGTGCTCGCCGCCCTGGTCATGCGCTCCGCCGCGGCCCGTCTCACGCCCGCAGCGGATATCCGACACCGAACCCGCCCCGTCCGCGCGGACCCGGGATCTACCATGTGATCCGGGTGGTCTGGCCATGCAACCGGGTGACCCGACCAGGGGCGGGCGGTCCGGAAGGTGGTGCCTGGTGCGCGACAGCGCCGAGCTGGCGGCAGAGGCCGACAACACGCTTCCGCGGAGGGATCTCCCCCTCGGGGCACCCGTTCCGCCTCATGCCTGCGCGTTCGCCGGTTCACCGGCAGTGACGGGGCCAGGAGGCCCGGCGGCGGAGCCGCCGCACAGCGCCGACCTGATGGCGCGCCGGACGTCCGCCGACCTCCAGGATCTCGACCCGCGCGAGTTCGACCGGCTCCGCCGGCTCGTCGGGGCCACCGGCGGCCGCGGCGACAGCACGCTCGCGGCCATGTCGGACGAGGAGATCGCCCGCTCGCTGGGCGTGGTCGTGACCGAGGCCGGGCACACGCGCATCCTCGCCGGTGCGGTGCTGCTGTTCGGGCGTCCGGAGGCCCTGCGCCGGCATGTCCCGAACCACGAGGCCGCGATCCAGGTCATCGGTCCGGAGACGGGCGATCCCGGCACGGAGATGAACGACTTCTTCCACTGGCCGCTGCTCCGGCTCGCCGAGGAGCTGCTGGCCCGGTTCCGTGCGCGCAACCCGGAGCGGGAGATCCGCTACGAGCTGGTCCGCACGGGCGTGCCCGCCTACTCCGAGCAGGCCTTCCGCGAGCTGCTCGCGAACGCCCTCGTCCACCGCGACTACGGGGTCACCGGGGCCGTCCACGTGCAGTGGACCAGCGAGGGCATCGAGATCTCCAGCCCGGGCGGCTTCGCGGGCTCGGGCTCCCCCGGCGATCCGCCGGCGAGCCGCACGGCCGCGCCGGGGCTGCTCTCGCCGCCACCCGTGCCGCGCAGCCCGCTGCTGGCGGACGCGTTCCGCCGCGCCGGGATCACCGACCGGTCCGGGCGGGGAATCCGCCGGGCGCACGCCGCCCAGCTCCGCTCCGGGCTGGCAGCGCCGGACCTGCGACGTTCGACGGCGGACGGTGTGGTCGCCGTGTTGCCCACCCAGCCCGCGGATCTCACCTTCGCGCTGTTCGCCCTCGGCCGGGCGGCCGCGGGGAGCCCGCTGGAGCTGCCCGACCTGATCGTGCTGAGCACCGCGCTGCGCGACCGCGCGCTGCGGACCGCGGAGGTCGCCACCCTGTTCGGCTGCGACAAGGACCGGGCCCGCCAGCACCTGTCCGGCATGCTCGCCCGCGGCCTGATGGAGATCGGCGGCGACCGCGGCACCCGGGTCTGGCTCCCCTCGGCCCAGGTGCGGCGCGCGCTGCGCGAGGCCACCGCCCAGCTGCGGGCCAGACCCGCGCCGCCGGTCCCACGCCCCGGCCGAGGCCCGGCGGATCGGGAGCCGCAGGCACCCGACCCGGAGCCCCGCGCCGCCTCACCGGGCTGACCCTGCCACGAGCGGCCGCGAGGCCTGGCTGCGGCCATCCTCGACCTGCCCGGCCCCGGGCGCGGCCCTCAGGGGCGGACGTACAGCTCCCGACCAAGCTGGGAGATCGTGCGCATCGGGGCGGCGAGGCGGCAGCCGAGCTCGCGTGCCGCGTTCTCGACCGCGGCCAGCTGGCCGAGCACCGCTTCCCAGGGCGCGTCGCTCATCAGGCCCGCCACGGGCAGCGGGCAGGCCGCCAGCACCCAGCCGCGTTCGACGACCACGAAACCGCCGCCCATGCCCTCCAGCGCGCGGGCGGCGGTGAGCATGTCCGCGTCGCCGGCGCCGACGATCACCATGTCGCCGGCGGCGGACACGGCGGTCGCCCCGATCGCGCCCCGGACAAGCCCGATCCCGCGGATCATGCCGACCCGCACCCGGTCGGCGCGCCCGCTGCGGTCGAGCACCGCGGTCTTGAGCAGGTCACGGGACGGATCCGTGACCACGATGCCGTCGCGCAGGGTCGGTTCGACCCGGGTGCGGGTGATCAGCGGCCGTTCGCCGGCGGCCTCCACGGCGGTGACGTCGACGATGCCGAGCTGGGTGTCCCGCCGGCCGCCCCAGTGCATGCACGGTGACGTGAAGGACCCGGTGTAGAGCCCCGCCGGCAGCCGCACGGACGCCTGCGACCACCGCGGTGTCTCGTCGAGGTTGTCGAACAGGGCCCGGCCGCGCTCGGCGGCGATCCGACCGCCGGCGATGACCACATCCGGCGGGACGCTCGCGGTCAGGTCCCGCACGATCTGCAGGTCGGCGAGGCGGGCGGGGGCGACCAGGCCGAGCACCTGGTCCAGCCCGAAGGCGCGCGCCGGGGCCAGGGTGGCGGCCCGGACGGCGTCCGCCACGTTGCCGCCGGCCCGGATCGCCTCCCGGACCTGGTCGTCGAGATGGGTGAAGACGATCCCGCCGTCCTGCGGGGACGCCCCGGCATCCGGGTGGGCATCGGGGAGATGCTGCCCCGGGAGCAGAGCGGCGGGCAGAGTCGGTGGGCCGGGTACTTCCGGCGACGGGCCGGAGAGGTCGGAGGGGCCGGACTGCCGTGGCACGGCCTGCGACACCGTCAGTCCTTCGATGCCGATCTCCGGAGCCGTCCCGGCCAGCGGAACGTCCAGCGGGAGGCCCGGGGGGAGGTCGAAAGGCACGCCGGGCTCGCGGGGCAGCACCCGGACGGGAGTCTCGGTGCGCAGGACCAGCGTCCGGCCCTGCGGGCCGTAGATCTGCTCGATCTGGGCCGGGTCGGTCAGCACCGTCACCGTCCCGCGGGGGACGACCAGCCGGGCCAGCTCGCCCGGCGTGAGGAGGGTTCGCTCCACCGAGGTGCGGGCGTCCACATAGGCCGGCAGGACGAACCGGCCGGCCGCGTCGAGGCTCCGGCGGGCGCCGACCAGCCCCGGCCGGGTCACCGCGGCGATGTACCGGCCGGCGATGAGCACGTCGCGCCGCAGCAGCTCACCGGTCTGGACGACGAGCACGACGCCGCCACGGATGGCGAAGTCCGCGTCCGCCTGCCCCATCGCGATGCTCCGCAGGCGATCGATCTCCGCCGGGGTGGGAGCGAGCATGTCGGCGCCCGGCGCCGCCGCCGGTCCCGGGCGGTGTGGGCGGCCCGCGCCGGTGCCTCCGGAACGCCCCTCCCTGGGCACGGCACGGCGGCGGGCAGGGCCCCGGGGCGCCGCGGGGGCCGCAAGCGGTGGCAGCCCGCGCAGCGGCCCGGACGGCGACCGCCCACGCCCCACCGTGGGGGCCGCCACCGGCACCGTGGCGGGTGCGGGCACGGCCACCGACGTGGGGGCGGTGACCGGCGTGGGGGCGGTGACCGGCGTGGAGGCGGTCAGCGGTGCGGAAGACCCGGGCGCCAGGCCACCGGAGACAACGCTCGCGGGTGCCGCGCCGACGGGCGCCGCGCTGGAGTAGAAGGCGTCGACCGTGGGGTCGACGTCCCGCTCAGCGGTCATGACGTCCTCCGGAACTCACCGGTGTCGACCCCGCCGGCCACCCGGTCACACATTCACGCGCTGAGCCTTCGTTGTGACGGGTCGACCCTGACCACGCCGTGACGCCACCGCCCAGGCACGTTCTGACGCACTGCTGTATTTCCGCATTCTCGTACGAGAACCGGACTTCGCGTAGGCAGGTGTCCAAAAGCAAGCAGTGCCACGTCCGCCACATCACAGCAGGTGACCGAAAAGGCCGGCGTCCGGTCGCCTCAGGTGACTGCCGTTGGAATGCGGCTCGCGGGTACACCGTCCTCCTTCGCGGTTCGGTTCAGCCGCGCCGGGACGGCGCCGGGCCAGAGCGGGCAAGGACGATCGCCTCCACCAACCCGATCACCGCATAGATCGCCACGCTCGCCACGGTGATCACGACCGCTGAGGCCCACACCGCGCCGTGGTCGAAGGTCTGCTGCGCACGTCGCATGAGGTGACCGAGGCCCGCGCCGGTTGCCAGCCACTCGGCGAGCAGCGCCCCGACCACCGCGCCCGGCACCGCGGTCCGGGCGGAGACGAACAGGGCTGGCAGCGCGCTGGGCAGCGCGACCCTGCGCAGCACCGTGAACGGCCCCCCGCCGTGGGCGATCACCAGATCGGCGGCCGCGGACGGTGCCGACCGCAGCCCGACGACCAGGTTCACCAGGGACGGGAAGAACACGACGATGCCCGCGATCACGGAGACAGCCAGCGGGCCGCGCCCGAAGACGAGGATGAGCAGCGGGGTGATCGCGACCAGTGGCACCGGCCGCAGCATCATCGCCACCGGCATCAGGGCCTGTTCCACCGGGCGGCTCAGCACGAAGGCGACGGCGACACCGAGCGCGGCGACCGTTCCGGCGGTGTAGCCGAGGGCCGCGTCGCCGAGGGTGCGCCACAGGCCGGCGAGGATCAGATCCCGGTTCTCGGCGGCGTCCGGCTCGGAGAACAGGTACTGCCAGACTGCCTGTGGATCCTTCGCGACCAGCCTGTTCGGCTCGAAGGCCTCGATGAGGGCGTACCAGAGGCCGACGATCACCGCGGTGGAGGCGACCACCGACAGCAGCACCCGCCCGATCCGGGTGGCGACCGCCCCGGCCGGCGGATGGCCGCGGTCGACGCGGGCGCCGGCGTGGCTCATCGGACGCCGTCCAGGTTGCCGCTGGGGTGCCGAGGGCACGAGCAGCCGCGCGAGGAACCCGATCACGGCGTAACCGAGGCCTGCGGCAGCTGATGCGACGAGGGCGAGCGCCCAGGTACGGGGAACCTCCAGGGCCTGCTCGGCCTGCACCATGGCGATGCCGAGCCCTCGGTTGGCGCCGAGCCCCAGGTCGGCACCGGGCCCCAGGTCGGCACCGGGCCCCCGGTCAGCACCGAGGAACTCCCCGACGATCGCGCCGAGGATGGCGGCCGGGGCGGCGATCTGCAGCGCGGCGAATGTGCTCGGCAACGCGGCACGCAGCCGGACGAACCGCATCCGGGCGAGGACGCCGCCGCCGCTGGCCCGGACGACGTCCAGCGTCGCCTGGTCAGGTGCTCGCAGGCCGAGCAGGGTCCCGACAAGGGTGGTGGAGAACACCGAGATCCCGGCCAGGGCCTTCTGCGGGGTGCTGCCGTCGAGGACGGTGGTCAGGATCAGGCCGACCGCGAGGATCGGCAGACAGGACGAGGCGACCCCGATCCGCAGGAGTGCCCGCTCGACGACGGGGACGCCGAAGCACACGACTGCGAGGCCGATCGCCAGGCCGTTACCGATGAGCCAGCCCTGTGCGGCGGTCGACACCGTCGCCCGCGCCGAGTGCCACAGCAGCTCGTGGTCGTCCCAGAGCGCCCGGGCCACCTCCCACGGGGTGGGAACGACACCGCCGCGTTCGAGCAGGGTGACCGCGAGCAGCCACCAGACGGCGACCAGCCCGACGACCCCCGTCACCCCACCGGTCCAGGTCGGCCGCGCCCGTCTCGCCCGGACCGGCCGGCGGGCGGCCGCGGACGCACGGAACGCACGGGGCGCGGTGGCCGTGGCAGCGGCGGAACCGGACACAGCGGCGGTGGAGGCCGCGACGGTCGAGGCCGCGACGGCGACGGCGACGGTGGGCAGCGGCTCGGTGGCCGCGCCCGGCACCGACACCGACACCCAGGAGGCGGGTGAGGTGGGCGTGGCACTCGGGTCGGTCATCCCGGCGCCCTCCGCCCGGCGGGGGCCGGTTCGACGGGCCCCGTGCCCGCGAACAGCACGGTGGAGAGCAGGTCGTGCAGCTCGTGGAACCGCGCGGTGCGCAGCATCTCCGGCGTGCGCGGCCGGGGCAGGTCGATGGGGACGCGGGCGGTGATCCGTCCCGGCCGGGCGCTCATCACCGCCACCGTGTCGGAGAAGATCACCGCCTCGGGGATCGAGTGGGTCACCAGGACGGTGGTGGTCGCCCGCTCGCGCCAGATCCGCAGCAGCTCGAAGTTCAGCCGCTGGCGGGTCATGTCGTCCAGCGCGCCGAACGGTTCGTCCAGCAGCAGCATCTTCGGTTCGACGACGAGGGCGCGGGCGATCGCCACCCGCTGCCGCAGCCCGCCGGAGAGCTGCGCGGGCCGGGCACGCTCGAACCCGGTCAGTCCGACAAGCGCGATCAGATCACTGATCGCTCTGCGCTCAACCGTCATGCCGCCGACCTCCAGCGGCAGCCGGATGTTCGCCTCGACCGACCGCCACGGCAGCAGGGCCGCGTCCTGGAACGCGAGGCCCAGGTGATGCGCGCGCCGGGCGACCGAGGGCGCTTCGCCGTGCACGAGCACGCGACCGGACGTCGGCGCCTCCAGGTCCGCCAGGATGCGCAGCAGGGTGGACTTGCCGCAGCCCGCCGGCCCGATCAGGCCGAGGAACGAGCCCTCGGGTGTCGACAGGGTGACGTCGTCGAGGGCGACGACCCGTCCGCGGCGCAGGCGGAACTCCTTGCGGAGCCCGGCCACGCTCACTCCCGACCCGTCGGGCGTCTGCGCGGAGGCGGGGGCAGGGGCAGCGACGGCGCCGAGATCGCGGCCCGCTACCGGCGTGGCCGATGTCGTCATAGGAGATCCGGCCTCGCCTCGTGGGCCTCGTTGATGAGGGACAGGTCGAACAGCTCCTCGGCCGTGATGTGGACGCCGGCGATCCCGAGCGTCCTGATGTTCTCCTCTATCAGCTCGCCGATGATCGTGAACAGGCCGTTCGCCCGAGTGTGCGCGGTCAGGACCAGCTCGTTCCGGCCCTTGTTTTCCAGAACCTGCTCCGCCTCAGCCAGAGCGAGATCTTTCCGAACAGCTCCACGGACGCTAGAAAGCAGTGGTGTCGCCCCCGTCGCCGCCAGGTGAATTACCAGTAACCAGGTCCGCCGACGGCCGCGGCACGGAGGGTCTCGGCGCGGAGGGTCTCGGCACGGGGGAAGGGGAGTCGCCGGCGGCGGTATTCCGGACGAGAAAGGCACCGACGGGCCACCCACCCACGGGCCATCGCCGGCAGCACGCGGCCGGGCGGGCCGCCGGTGCGTCACGTGGCTGGCGGTGGGCCTGACGGAGAGTGGGTGTAGGCTCCGCGCTCGTGCTGCTCAGCCCGCATGAACAGGAACGCCTGCTCATCCACGTGGCCGCCGGCCTGGCCCGGGAGCGCCGAGCACGGGGCCTGCGCCTCAACTATCCCGAAGCCACGGCCCTGATCACCTCCTACCTGCTGGAAGGTGCGCGGGACGGCCGAACCGTCGCCGATCTCATGGCCGCCGGGCGCACGGTTCTGAGCCGCGAGGACGTGATGGACGGCGTCCCGGAGATGCTGGCCGAGGTGCAGGTCGAGGCGACCTTCCCGGACGGCACGAAACTGGTCACCGTCCACGAGCCGATTCCGTGATTCCCGGCGAGGTGGTCACCGCCGCCGGGGCGGTCGCGCTGAACCCGGGGCGGCCGGTCCGCACCCTGGTGGTGCGCAACACCGGTGACCGGCCCGTCCAGGTCGGGTCGCACTACCACTTCGCGGCGGCGAACCCGGCTCTCGACTTCGACCGGGAGGCCGCCTGGGGGCACCGGCTGGCTGTCCCCGCGGGCACCGCGGTGCGGTTCGAGCCGGGTGCCGAGCGCGAGGTCGAGCTGGTGGCGCTGGCCGGGGCCCGGGTGGTGCCCGGCCTGCGCCCGGAGTGGGCCGGCCCGCTCGACCGGCCGGGCGCAGACAGCGGTGGCACGAGGGCAGACAGCGGCGACACGAGGACGGAGCGCCCGTGAGCGAGCTGACCCGCTCCCGTTACGCCACGTTGTACGGCCCGACCGTCGGCGACCGGGTGCGCCTGGCCGACACCGACCTGTTCATCGAGGTGACCGAGGATCTCAGCCGCGGCCCCGGCCACGCGGGGACCGGCGACGAGGCGGTGTTCGGCGGCGGCAAGGTCATTCGCGAGTCGATGGGCCAGGCCCGCGCCACCCGGGCCCAGGGCGCACCCGACGTGGTGATCACCGGGGCGATCATCCTGGACCACTGGGGTGTGGTGAAGGCGGATGTCGGCATCCGCGACGGCCGCATCGCCGCCCTCGGCAAGGCCGGCAACCCCGACATCATGGACGGCGTCCACCCGGATCTGGTGATCGGGCCCAGTACCGAGATCATCGCCGGTAACGGGAAGATCCTCACTGCCGGCGCGATCGACACCCACGTGCACTTCATCTGCCCGCAGCAGGTCCCCGAGGCACTCGGCGCCGGCATCACCACCCTCATCGGCGGCGGCACCGGGCCGGCGGAGGGCACGAAGGCGACCACGGTGACCGCGTCGCCGTGGAATCTGGCCCGGATGATGTCGTCGATGGACGGCTGGCCGGTCAACGTGGCCCTGCTCGGCAAGGGCAACACGGTCAGCGACGAGGCGATGTGGGAGCAGCTGCGGGCCGGCGCCGCCGGCTTCAAGCTGCACGAGGACTGGGGCACCACCCCGGCGGCCATCGACGCCTGCCTGCGCGTCGCGGACGCGGCCGGCGTCCAGGTCGCGCTGCACTCGGACACCCTCAACGAGGCCGGGTTCGTCGAGGACACGCTCGCCGCCATCGCCGGCCGGGCCATCCACGCCTACCACACAGAGGGGGCCGGCGGCGGGCACGCGCCGGACATCATCACGGTCGCCTCGCGCCCCAACATCCTGCCCTCGTCGACGAACCCGACCCGCCCGCACACGGTGAACACCCTCGACGAGCATCTCGACATGCTGATGGTCTGCCACCACCTGAACCCGGCGGTGCCCGAGGACCTCGCGTTCGCCGAGAGCCGGATCCGCCCGTCCACGATCGCCGCGGAGGACGTCCTGCACGACCTGGGCGCGATCTCGATGATCGGCTCGGACTCGCAGGCGATGGGGCGGATCGGCGAGGTCGTCACCCGCACCTGGCAGACGGCGCACGTGATGAAGCGCCGCCGCGGCCCGCTGCCCGGTGACGGCGCCGCCGACAACAACCGGGCCCGGCGCTACGTCGCGAAGTACACGATCTGCCCGGCGGTGGCGCACGGCCTGGACGCCGAGATCGGCTCGGTCGAGCCGGGCAAGCTCGCCGACCTGGTGCTCTACGACCCGGCGTTCTTCGGGGTGCGGCCGTCACTGGTCATCAAGGGCGGGTTCATCACCTGGGCGGCGATGGGCGACGCGAACGCGTCGATCCCGACCCCGCAGCCGGTGCTGCCCCGCCCGATGTTCGGCGCGGCGCCGGGGCCGGCCGCGGCCGGTTCGCTGATGTTCGTCGCTCCGGCGGCGCTGGAGGACGGCCTCGACGCCCGGCTCGGCCTGGCCAAGCCGATGGTCGCCACCGCCGACGTGCGGCGGCGCGGCAAGGCCGACCTGCCCGAGAACACGGCGACGCCGCGGATCGAGGTCGAGCCGGACACGTTCACCGTCCGCGTCGACGGCGAGGTGATCGAGCCGGAGCCGGCCACCGAGCTCCCGATGGCGCAGCGGTATTTCCTGTTCTGAGCTCCTCGCGGCCGGACGGCTCGTCCCACCGCTGTCGCGCCGGGTGGGACCAGACGCTGCCGGTAGTGGTCCCGCTCCGGCGTGTCGCTGTCCGGACGCCCCTTCTGTCAGAAATCATGGGCGTTCGCCATGGCCCGGCTCACGAGAGGCGCTCCGATGGACCCGACCATGCCCCGAAAAGCCCGGGCCCGGGCCACCGTCCCGGCCGTCGCTCCGACGACCTACGACGAGTTCCGCCAGCCGGTCGACCGGCTCTGCGACGGGATTCCCATGCTGGTCGACCTCGACCACGGCGGCGAGACATTGGAGCGCCGGTTCCTGGACTTCGCGGCCGGCGCTGTCTACGCCCTTTCCGGGCACATCGAGCGGATCGCCCCGCACGCCTATCTGCTGGTGCCCGCCGGGGTGGAGCTGCCCGCGGAGGACATCCACCACCTGCGCGAGCGCTACCTGGCCCGCCGCCAGCTGCCCGCCCCCGGCATCAGCGTGCGGCGTTTTTGATGAACTGCCTGCGGTAGGACGACTCGTCCCCCCCGAAGAACGACCCGCGCACGTGCCGGCGCACCGCGGTGTCATCGGTCGCCCGCGCGGCCGAGTGCCACAGGTAACCGTCGTGCAGCAGGAGGTCCCCACGCTCGGCGTAGAGGACGACCTCACCGGGCACCCGCTCGAACCCCAGGGGCATCTCGAACGGCGGCGCCGCGTCGGTGTACCCGCCGGCGGGACGGGCGTCGTCCGGGACCCGCACCCCGTTGACGTTGCGGTACGGCGCCGGTGTCGCCCACAGGTGGCTGCCGGGGACGAGGCGCAGAAAACCGTTCGCCGGGCTGGTGGGGTCGATGTGGACGGTGAACGCCAGCCCGGGCCAGACGTCCAGGCTGGGCATTCCCTGCCAGTCGGTGTGCCAGCCGATGCGGGTGTAGCCCGATTCGCGGCCTGGCCGGGCGTCCTGGTAGACGATGCCGGTCTTGTCCTCGCCGCTGAGCCAGGCCCGGTCGCCGATGAGGCGGCGCACCACCGCGATCACCGCCGGGTGGCCGGTCGTCTCCGGCACGGCGGGCGCGAGCTCCTCGATGTGCTCGACGTAGTTGACGAAACCGCCGGCCTTCTCCGCGTCGTCGAGGTACCGGGTGTCGAGGTACTGGGTCGAGCCGTAGCGGGCCGGCAGCTCACCTCCGAGGACCCCCGCCTGGGCGGCCGCGCACTCCCGCTCCAGCCGGCCGACCAGGTCCTCCCCGAGCAGGTCACGGAGGACCACGAAGCCGTACCGCCGGTAGAAGGCCTCGATCTCGTCGAGGTCCAGGGCCACGCCGGCGGCGGGGCCGGGGCCGGGGTCGACGCCCGGCCGGAACACCCCCGGTTCGGCGAACGGTGTGACCACGGACAATGCCATCTCTGCCTCCAGCAGTGCCTCGGCGCCCGGTCTCAGCGCGCCCCGCACAGCCTAGAAAAGCAGTGTTACACCGGGCCGCACCGCACGACGCAGCACTCCCCGCTCACGATCCGCGGCGGGGCCCAGCCCGCCGCGGCCGCCGGCCGCGGGCACCTGGCCGCTGATCTTCGGTGATGCCGCTCGTGCTCGGTGATGCTCAGTGCCGCCGGGTACGGGACGAGCTGTCCGAGCCGGACCTCCTCCGCTCGCACTCCCATTCGTTGTCGTCGTCATCCCAGTCGGCCACATAGCCGGCACGGCAGGTCGGCTTCGGGGGGCGGTTGTCCGAACAGGCCGCCAGGCCGGAGGAGAACGCCAGCACCGACACCAGGGCCAGAGCGACCCGCCCACGCCCGCCCACCAGCCTGGGAGACCACCCGGAATCGCGCACGGTAAACCGCCTTCTACTCGGACCGGCAACGCGCGTCGACAGTGCCACAGCCAGATGCCGACCGTTTCCGCCATATCGCTGATGCGACCGGGACCGCACCCCGGCGGGGGCGGGGCCCGTCCTCGGCGGGACCCGGGCGGTGAGAAAGGATGGGTGGATGGATGCGGTAGAAACGCCAGGTCACGTGGAGGCTCGAGCCGCGTTGTTGCTCCTGGCGGACGGCCGACTGCCCGCCGGCGGGCACGCGCACTCCGGTGGGGTGGAGGCGGCGGTCGTCAGTGGTGCCATCACCGGGCTCGACAGTCTGGCCGAGTTCCTGCGCGGCCGGCTGGCGACCGCGGGGCTGCTCGCCGCCGCCTTCGCGGCCGCCGTCTGCCGGGTGGTGCACGCGACCGCCGCGGACGCAGACCAGGCGACCCGGCTGCCGGATGTTCTCGCGGTGTTCGACGCGGAGGTCGACGCCCGCACGCCCTCCCCGGCCCAGCGGGACGCGAGCCGGGCACAGGGCCGGGCGCTGATGCGGGTGGCACGGGTGGCCTGGCCGGTGCCGCCCTCGGTGCCGGCCGCTCCGCACCACTGCGTGGCACTCGGCGTGGTGGCCGCCGCCGCCGGGCTCGAGCCGCGCGACGGCGCTCTCGCGGCCGCGCACGCCTCGGTCAACGGTCCCGCGGCTGCCGCCGTCCGACTGCTCGGTCTCGACCCGCTGGCGGTCACCGGTGTGCTGGCCGAGATCGCGGCCGCGGTGGACCGCACCGCCGCCGCGGCGGACGCTGCGGCGCTCGGTCCTGCCGCCGACCTTCCCGCCGGCAGCGCGCCGCACCTGGACCTGCTCGCCGAACGGCACCGCACGGCCCAGGTCCGCATGTTCACCTCCTGACGGGATCACGGTGCGGCCGTCGACCCACCCGGCAGGCCGGCAGGAGGCGGACATGTCGGTGCCCGGAGTTACGCTCACCGCGGCGGGCGGAGATGAGGAGCGATCAGTGCACATTGATCACGATCAGGTCCACCTGGGCGGCGGCCCGGCGCGCAACGGCGCGCTGGCCGGCGGTGGCGGTGGTGCGGCGGCCTCGGGCGGTGGCGGCGCGGCGGAGGCTCCCCGCTGGCAGAGCCCCCCGGGCCGGCCGGCCGCAGGGGCGCCGACCGGCCGCGCGCTGCGCGTCGGCGTCGGCGGGCCGGTCGGCAGCGGCAAGACCGCCCTGGTCGCCGCGCTGTGCCGCGCCCTGGCCGGGCGGGTCCGGCTCGCCGTCGTGACAAACGACATCTACACGACCGAGGATGCCGACTTCCTGCGCGCCGCCGGAGTCCTCGACCCGGCCCGGATCCGTGCCGTCGAGACGGGATGCTGCCCGCACACCGCGATCCGGGACGACATCACCGCCAACCTCGACGCCGTCGAGGACCTGGAGGCCGAGCTGGGGCGGCTCGACATCATCCTGGTCGAGAGCGGCGGCGACAACCTCACCGCGACCTTCAGCTACGGCCTGATCGACCGGCAGATCTTCGTCATCGACGTGGCGGGCGGCGACAAGGTCCCCCGCAAGGGCGGGCCCGGCGTCGCCAGCAGCGATCTGCTGGTCGTCAACAAGACCGACCTCGCGCCGATGGTCGGCGCCGACCTGGCTGTGATGGCGCGGGACGCCGCGGCCATGCGGGGCGGCCAGGCGGGGCGGCCGGTCCTGTTCACCGACCTGCGTTCCGAGGGCGGCGCGGCGGCGGTGGCCGACTGGGTGCTCGCCCAACTGCCGGCACCGGTCAGTCCGGTCTGACCGGCAGCCGCTCCGCGATGGTTCCGGGCCCTGCCCCGCACGCCCATGACGTCGGCGCCCGGCCATCCGGCAGCTCCGCGCGACCGACCGACACAGCGCCGCCCACAGCGCCACCCGCGGGCCCGGCTCCAGCAGCACGTGCCTCGGTGCGGGCGCGGGCGGGGCTGCGGGTCGCGCTGGACGGTGGCGGCACCGCACGGGTCACCGACCTCCGATCAGCCACCCCGGTCCTGATCAGACGCACCGGCGGGTCCGGGAAGGTCGTGGAGGTCCACCTCGTCGGCGGCGCCGGCGGCCCGCTCGCCGGGGATGATCTGCGCCTCGACATCGCTGTGGGCGCGGGCGCCGTCCTCGTGGTGGGCTCGGTCGCGGCGACCGTGGCGCTGCCCGGGCGGGGCGCCGGGCCGTCCACCTTCACTGTGCGGGCCGAGGTCGGGGCGGGCGGCGAGCTGGCCTTCCTGCCGGAGCCGACGATCGTCGCCCGCGGCGCCCGGCACCGCCTGATCTCACGGATCACGCTCGCAGCGGGTGCACGGCTGCGCTACCGCGAGGAGATCCTGCTGGGCCGCTTCGGCGAGCCCGGCGGCAGCCTGACGACCTCGCTCCACGTCGACGTTGAGGCCTCGGTCGATGCGGAGGTCTCGGTCGACGCGGAGCCCTCAGCCGATGCGGAGCCCTCGGCAGACGCGGACACCTCGGCAGACGCGGACACCTCGGCCGACCCGACCGGAGCCGGCAGCGGGAACACCGGTGCCGGCTCCGGTCGGCGGCGGGCGTTGCTGCGCCAGGAGCTCCGGCTGGGCCCGGAGGTCCCCGGCGTGCACGGACCAGCCGTGCTCGCCGGCGCCCGCGCGGTCGGGTCAGTCCTCCTCGCCGGTCCGCTGACCGGCCTCGATGCGCTCGCCAGCTCGGTAGGGGACGGTGTCGCCCTCATGCCGCTGCGCGGGCCGGGCGTCCTCGTGTCCGCGCTGGCGAACGACGGCCTCACCCTGCGCCGACGACTCGACGCCCTGGCCGGAGCGTTGTCCTTCGACCACTGAACGCCGGCCCTCGGGAGCCGCGTAGGTCCGGCCCTTCCAGGCCGCGCCGCGGCCGGCCCGGTGTCGGCGGGCGGAGTCCATCGTCATGGCCAGGTAGAGCGCGGCGGTGAACGGCAGCGTCAGCGCGACCCCGACCGGCTGGCGGTAGTACCGCAGCATCGGCGTGAAGGTACTGATCATGATCGACCAGGCGAGAAGGCCGGCGGCGGCCACCGCGACGTTGCCGGTGCCGACCCCGGCGACGGTCGCCACCACGGGCGCCACAAAGACCACACCGAGGCCGAGCACGGTGCCGGCCAGGAGCAGCGGCGACCAGAACAACTGCGCGTAGGCGGTCCGCGCGACCATGTCCCACAGGTCCGCCAGGCGTGGGTAGGGCCGGCAGCTGGCGACGTGATCGGCGAGGCCGAGCCAGGTCCGGCCGCCGGGCTTCTTGACGATCCGGGCCAGCGCCACGTCGTCGATCACCGCGGCTCGGATCGCGTCGATCCCCCCGGCCGAGGCCAGCGCCTGCCGGCGCACGAGCGAGCACCCACCAGCGGCGGCCGCCACCCGGGACCGCGGACTGTTCGACCACCGGAAGGGATAGAGCATCGCGAAGAAGTAGACGAAGGCCGGCACGATAAGCCGCTCCCAGCCGGTACTGACCCGCAGCCGGGCCATCTGGGAGACCAGATCCAGCCGGTGCTCGGTGGCGGATGAGACCAGCGCCCGCACCGAGCCCGGCTCGTGCGCGATGTCGGCATCGGTGAGCAGCAGGAAGTCCGCCGGACCCGCCGCGGCGATGCCGTGGCGCAACGCCCAGAGCTTGCCGGTCCAGCCGGCGGGCGGTGCGCTGGAGCCGATGACCGTCAGTGGCACGGCCTGCCCCGGCCGGGCCGACGCGACCTGCGCGGCCAGCCTCCGGGCCAGGTCGCCCGTGCCGTCGGCACTGGAGTCGTCCACCAGGACGACGCTCAGCGAGCCGGGGTAGTCCTGGGCGAGCAGCGAGGGCAGCGTCACCGGCAGAACCTCGGCCTCGTCCCGCGCGGGGACCACCGCGACCACGGACGGCCACTGTGCCGGCAGCCGCGACCCGTCGACGCGGGGCAGCCGCTGGTCCGTCCGCCAGAAGAAACCCCGGAACAGCGCCAGAAAGATCCATGACGCGAGCGAGATCAGCCCGATCACCAGCAGTGGGAGCACGCCAGGGAGGATGCCACAGGCCCACGCCCCCGCGAGCCGCGAAAGACGATCATGACCTGGCTGTCCGGGCTGGTACCAGGCTGCCCCGACCAGCCCGGACAGCCAGGTCATGATCGTCTTTCGCGGCTCGCGGG
>NZ_JBFLUG010000142.1:0-17584 GCF_041008525.1 Parafrankia sp. FMc2
AAAATTACTCCAACTCACACACCAGCAAGAATAAAAAGTATCAACAATCCAGCACACACCGGCCCCGGCCCACACGGCGAACAAAACCTGTGGGAGACCACCAGCCAAACCCTTGCAGGCGTGGCATCCGGCGGACGGGCCGCGGGCCGCTACCGGCTCACCAACATCCGCTTGTACGTCACAGAGGGCATCACCACCACCAAAACCGAACAGTACGAACTCGGCCGGCTGTTCGACATCGACATCCGTCAAACCCTCGTCCAGCGGGCCCGTAGCGTCGGCGACGTCATCGTCCATGTTCGCCGCGGGTGGGGACAGGAGACGGTGATCCTCCAGTCCGTGTCTGATCCTGCGAGGGTCCGGGACATGCTGAACCAGCTGTCAGCGCAGGCCCGGCAGCCACCACGAGCCTGGTAGGCCGGGGGCCCGCCCAGCAGCCCCTACGCGACGTTTTCGCGCTGTCTGTGGAGGCAGGAGGCGACCGCTTCGGCGATCGCCTCCTCCGGTGTCATCTCACGGGACGCGACCCGGCGGATCCGGGCCACCGCCTGCGGTGAGAAGTCGTGGCCCGAGAGGCGGGCGGAGCTGATCGCCTCCTGGACGATCTGCTCTACCTCGGCGTCCATCACAGCCGTGCTGCCTCGCCATGAGCGGCGGCGACTAGTTCGATCATCCGGGCCAGCCCGTCCGGTTACATGCCCTGCCGGCACTCCGGCCCCACCCCCGTAGACCTTGCGGTGCTCGTCGGTCAGTACCTTCCGCACCAGCAGCAGCGGACGGTTGGCGGCGGGTCTCAGCGATCGCCGCAGCGCGGTCTCGGGAAGTCGGTTGTCACACCCTGTAGGGATGTTCTGCGGCGGGCTTCCTGCGCGGGCAGGGTTCGCCACAATGGTCGTGGCATCGGTCTTCATGAGCTCGATGGCCACCCGGTGGCCCCTCACGCCTTGTCGGTGCGCGTCCCCTGCCCCGGCCGGGACGCCCACCATGCCCGCAGGTCGCCCAGTCGATACCGGTTCTCAACCGCCGGCGGCCGGCCAGAGTACTGGTACACGGTCCCGGACGCCTTCCCGATCCGCTCGGCGAACGCGTTCAGCGTCACCCACTCGTCGTCGTCACCGTCGACGCTCACCGGCGGTGGGCCAGCCAGCCGCGGATGCTCGGCGAGCCAGGCGTCAACATCGGCGCGGCGGTACAGCAGGACGCCCCGCGGGCCCGTCTGCGCGGCTGTGGGGAAGTCGTCGCGCAGCGTCCAGGTGCGCGTCGTGCGGATCGATCGGCCGACGCGGGCTGCCAGGTCCCGGGCGGTCTCGAGCTCCGGAGCTGCCATGAGCAGGCACGTTCCTTTACGACGATGTGTGGAGGGTTTTCGATGGCACCCGGGCGGCCGCAGGCCGGTCTCTCGGGATCCCCAGCGTGGCGGCCTCGTCCCGGCCGGTGGGTACCGGTCACGCGTCGGCCGCCTCCGCGACGACCGGGCCGAGGATGATCGCGGCCCCCATCGTGCCGTCGGCGAACCTGCAGGCGGCGTCGAGGGCGACGCCATGACGGCACCGGAGTCGATGAGTTCCCTTCATGCTCGGCTGGAGCCGAAGCGCGGGCGACCACGCCCCGTCCTGCCTCGCTTGCCCGGGGATCCCAGGCCATCTTGAGGCCCTCGCCGTGAGTTCCGCCTTGCCCAGGGATCCTGGTCTCCCGCGTCGGCGGCCTCGCGGACACGGGCTGGGGTTGCCGTCCTCCATGTGAACCGCCCTGGGTTCGCGAGAGGCCGGGGTACAGGTCGGCTCATCGTGGCTGAAAGTATGCGGTGCGCATAAATTGCAACATGATGGCACCGAATGGCTTCGTACTGGAGCCGCGGGTGCGCCATGACCAAGCGGACCGGGGGCCCATGGCGATCGAGTTGCCGGCAAAGGGGCGGCAGGTACGTGTCGACGGCACCCTGATGACGGTCCGGGATGCCGACTGGGCAGACGACGGAGCGATCGAGCTCTTCGTCCTGGATGCTGGCGGCGAGCCGCGCCGGATCCTGCTGTCCGAGCAGCAGCTGGCCGCCGGGGTGGTCCCGATTAATGACCGCGGCGGCGACCCCGAGCGGGCGCTGACGGGGCTGTGGGGGCGTTGGATGCAGCACGCTGTGCCCCGCATCCGCTCCGCGGTGCTGGCCACGCGCCCTCTGCGCCCGTACGCCCATCAGGACGACGCCGTCCACGGGCACATGCTCAGCCAGCCACGGCTGCGGTTCCTTCTGGGAGACGAACCCGGAACCGGAAAAACGATCATGGCGGGGATGTACCTGACCGAGGGCCGCCGACAAGGCCTGGTCCAGGGCCGCTCCGTGATCATCGTTCCGGCGCATCTGGTCACGAAGTGGGAACGGGACTTACGCCGCCTGTTCGGCGTGGAGACGCGGCGTATCACCCATGAGCTCGCCGCCGATCCCGCCGACCTCGACCCGCGCTACGACGTGTGGCTCGTCTCGCTCGACCTGTTCACCCACAATCTCGACGTGCGGCGGAAGGTCGCCGGAGACCGGGCTTCCTGGTCGCTGGCGATCTTCGACGAGGCACATCGGCTGACCCCCACCAGCCAGTACCTCGCCGCGGCCCGCGCGGCGGCCAGCCGTGCCCATCATCTACTGCTGCTGACCGCCACCCCGCATCGCGGCAAGGAGCACTACTTCCGCGGGCTGATGAACCTGCTGGACCCGACGCTGTACCCGTGGGATCCCCGCCAGACCGGCTACGAGACCGCGCTCGTCCCCAGCAGGCTGTCGTTCCTGCGACGGATGAAGGAAGAACTCGTCGACCACGGCGGCAACGATCTCTTCCCGCCGCGGTTCTCCGAGACCGTCGCCGTCCGGCTCAACTCCTACGAGGCAGCCGGCTACGACGCGGTCATGGACTACGTGGACGCCTTCTACGCCGACAGCGCCGTCCTCGCCCGGTCCATCTACGGCAAACGCGCCGCGTCCAGCCTGCACGCTGCGGCGGCAACGATCTGCCGCCGTGAGAACGCGCTGAAAGCGGCGGCGAGCACACGTAGCACCCCGGCGCTCCCTGACGACCTGCTGACCGCTGGCGGTCTGGGCGGGGCGGCCGATGATGACGACGCCTGGGCGCGGGCAGAGGACGCGCTCGTGTCCGCCCGGACTCGGGACAGGCAGGCGGAGTTGGCCCGCGTGGCGTCGGTCCTGGACACGCTGCGCGCCGCGGAGCAGGCCGCAGTTCCGGCGAAGTGGACGGCGCTCCTGGAATGCCTCGACCGGCATGGAATCCGCCCCGGCCACGGCCAGCTCCTGGTGTTCACCGAGTTCACCGACACTGCCCACTGGCTGCGGAACCGGTTCGAGCACGCCGGGTTCAGCACGGATGTCCTCAGCGGCTCGGCCGACTACCGGATGCGTGACTCGCTGCAGGAACGGTTCCTGGCCGGCGCGTTCCAGGTCCTGGTGTCGACCGACGCGGGCGGGGAAGGCATCGACCTGCAGTCCGCGCACGTCATGGCCAACTGGGATCTTCCCTGGTCGATGGTGCGCCTCGAACAGCGTATGGGCCGCCTACACCGGGTCGGCCAGAGTCATCGTGTGTTCGTCTACCACCTGGTCGCCCCGCACACGCGGGAGGGCCGCGTTCAGCAGGTCATGCTCAACAACATCGCGAGCGCCGCGACGGCGCTGGACGGCAAGGTGTACGACCTGCTCGACGCAACTGCCGCTCGGGCTGGCTTCGACTGGGGCAAGGCGATGGTCGACGCTCAGGCCTGCCGCGAGGTCCCGATCCCCGAAGCCGCGGCCCTCGTTGAGACCGCGCGTGCGCTCATCGCCGACGAGCGCACGCTGAGCACGCCAGCGAATGTCGGGGAGGCATTGGAGCGGTTCGCCGCGGACCGGCTTGAGGCGATCAACCCCGTCATCGTCGACGCGATGGTGGACCAGCTCGCCCGCAGCGACGGCTGGGCCGTCGACCCCGGCCCGGCGAAAGGTATCCGCCGGCTCACCGCCGCCGGCGGACGGACCCTCCCGGCCGCACTCGGCAGTGAGCCCCAGGGGTATGTCGCCGCGGACGGCGCCTCGGTCCGTCAGGCGATCAACGACGGCGCGACCGGTCTCGACGATGTTGTCGTGCTTGGTCCGACCGAGGAGCCGTTCCAGGCACTCGTCGCCCACGCGCTCACGGCCGGCGAGGAGGATCTCGTCCGCGGTGCGGCGCTCGTGGATGGCGCTTCGCTGACCTCGTATGTCCTGGCTCTGTTCGACGCCGACATCCAGCTGCATGACGGCGCTACCCGCGCGACTCGCAAGGCCCCCCTGCTCATCCGCTGCTCCGCCGGGCAGGCGCTGCCCGTGGCCTGGGAGTCGCTGATGACCCTGCGCGCCCCCGCGCCGGGAGATCCCAGTGCGACCGGACCGACCTCGCTGCCGCCGGCGACCAGGCATGACGCGACCGTCGCGGCCCAGACGGAGCTGCGTGGCCAGGTCGCCGCACTGACCGCCGAACGGCATGCCTGGATCAGGACCGCCAAGACACAGCTGGATGCCACCCAGTACCGGTTCGAGGAGTCCATCGCCGACCGCCCCCTTGCCGACCGGCGCCGGCTTCTCGCCGAGTTCGACGTGGTCAAGAAGCAGCGGCTCGCCATTCTCGACGACATCGCGCAGGTGGCAGCCAGCGCCGTGCGCCTCGTCGGCTGGGTTGCTGTCACCGGAGGCGCGCGAGTGGACCAGCTCGGCTACGACCCCGATGCCGAGAAGGTCGCGATCGCGACCGTCGTCGCCGAGCTGGAGAGGCTCGGCTACGCCGTCGACGACCGGCAGACCGCGGGGGTCGGTTACGACCTGTACGCCCGGCACCGGGCCAGCCGCGAGCAGCGCCTCGTCGAGGTCAAAGGCCTGCAAGGAGGGCTGCGCGCACTCTGGCTCGAAGAGCACGAATGGGCCCAAGCCCAGCAACGCGGTTCCGAGTACTGGCTGTACGTCGTCGACTCGTGCGCGACGACTCCGATCGTCCGGCTACGCCAGCCCAACCCCGCCGCCGCGCTGACCAGCTCGCGACGTATCGAACGCGTCCGGATTCCCCTGTCCGAACTGAAACGCCTGATCGGAGCCCAACCATGACTGTTCCGCTCGACGCCCCCGCCCCGGCGCCGGCTGCGGACACCATCACAACGAGCACGGCCACGGACCCGGCCGCACGTCTGATCGACACCTGGTTCCCCTGCCCCGAGGTCGACAAGGCGGTGGGTACTCCCGAGGGGTCCGGCCGCAGTGAGAAGGCCCTCTTTACCTGGTTCGCGTCCCGACCGATCGCGCAGGCACGCGCCGCCGTTCTGTGCTCGCTGCTACCCGACACACCCGACAACCGCGCGGACATCAAGGCTGTGGTCAAGAAAAACGATCCGGCGGTCTGGGCCCGTCTGCGCGCCCGCATCGCCGACCAGTACGGGCCGAAACCCCCCGTACTGCTGGACATGTTCTCCGGCCGGGGGATTCTCCCGCTGGAGGCCGCCCGCGCCGGCGCCTCCGCGGTTGGGACAGACCTGTCTCCGGTCGCGACACTCGGCGGCCAGCTACTCGCGGACTTCCCGATGCGGGACTGGTCGGCTCAGCCCACGCTGTCCTATGAGGTACCGGACTATGCCGATGACGCCGACGAGGACCCTCCGCCCGCAACCCGCCGACGCCGTCGCCGAACCACGGCGGGCGTACGCGCCTTCGAGGAAATGGAAAGCCTTGGGGTAGAGGAGCCCCGGCTTCTCCTTGACGTCCGTAAGGTCCTCGGCGAGGTAGGCAGACGCGTTGCGGCGGAAGTCGGCCATCTCTACCCGGGCAGCCCTGATCGAAAGGGGGAAACCCCCTGGGCGTATCTGTGGGCGGTCACCCTGCCATGTGATGGCTGCGGCCGGCGGTTCCCGCTGACCGGTTCTATGGTGCTCCGGTACCCCTATACGCGGACCGGCGATGTCGGGCAGTCTCTTCGGCTCCTGTTCGACGGCGACGAGTTCCGAACCGAGGTGCACGACGGCCTCCCACAGCAGGAACCGGTCTTCGCTGTGCTTGCCGGCCGGCGCGGCAAGTCGGCCCGCTGCCCCTTTCCCGGCTGCGGACGCGTCCACAACCTCGACGTCGTGAAGGCCAAGGGGTTCGCCAACCAATACGGGGACACGCTGCTCGCGGTGGCCGAGATCGACCGCGAGACCAACCGGAAGGTCTTCCGTTCTCCACGCGAGGACGAGACCACCGTCGCCTACAGCGCCGACACGGACTCCCTGCCTCCCATCGGGGGCATGAGCGCCGTTCCGGACGAACGGATCCCGGCCGGCAATAAGGACAACGTGCGGGGAAGTGGCTACGGGTACCGGACATACGGATCCCTGTTCAATCCGCGGCAGGCAGTGCTCTTCGCCACGACTACTAGGGTCATCAACGACCTGTACGACGAGCTGGCCGGCATCGTCAGCCAGGATTATGCCCGCGCGCTTGCTGGTTTCGCTGCCAGCAACGTGATGCGGCAGATCAAGTACAGCACGCGTGGTTCCGGTAGCCGTTCCCACGGGCAGGAAGACGGCACGGAGCAGAACCGCGTGCAGGTTGA
This sequence comes from Parafrankia sp. FMc2, assembly GCF_041008525.1. Taxonomy (NCBI): domain Bacteria; kingdom Bacillati; phylum Actinomycetota; class Actinomycetes; order Frankiales; family Frankiaceae; genus Parafrankia; species Parafrankia sp. FMc2. Next base: position 6,591 of record NZ_JBFLUG010000142.1, read on the forward strand.
CCATGTCTTCTCGTCACAGTCCGTTGTCAAACATCAGTTCGACTACCTCGAAGCTGGCTCGGGCACGGGTCCTGGAACGTGGGCTTCCGTATCCACCAGCCTGGTCAACGCCTTGGCCAAGGTACTGGAAGAGAATCAGGCCACCGGCCGGCCCGCCCGCTTCCGCCGCCAGTCGGCAACCGCACTACCATTCCGCGACGGCACCGTGGACGTGATCGTCACGGATCCGCCCTACGACGGCATGATTGTCTATAGCGACTCGTCAGACATCTTCCACGTCTGGTTCAAGCGAGCCCTCGCGAGCGCGATGCCTGGCCTTTTCGAGGGCGGCCCGGATGGACTCCAGGAGAAGGCCGACGAGATTATCATTAAGGGTCGGGGGGCCAAAGGTGCCGGTGACCCCCGCAGTGACGACGCCCGCTACCGACGCTTGCTTGCCCAAGCCTTCGGTGAGGCGCGTCGCGTTCTCAAGGATGACGGCCATTTGACTGTCATTTTCGGCCATGCCGACCCCGAGGCGTGGAAGCGCCTACTCTCGGCGCTCGTCGACACGGGTTTCATCGTCACCTCGTCATGGCCCTCGCGCACCGAGACGGCCGTCACCGGCGTGGCGACAATCACCGTGACCGTGTCCATCGGCGCCCGGGTCGCACCGCCGAACAGGCCAGTCGGGATCGCGGCGTTGGTCGACGCCGAGGTTGTCACCCAGGTCAAGCATCTGTGCCGCGGATGGGACACCGATGGGCTCGCCCTCGACGACCAGCTCATGGCCTCCTACGGGGCCGCGTTGCAGATTGTCGGCCGCTACGACAGGGTGATCGCCCCAGACGGCAGCGCCATGTCCCTTGAGCACTACATGGCCCTCGCACGGCGAGCGGTCCGGGACGCCGTCGCGCTGCGGCTGGACGAGCAGCCCTTGGAGACCTTCGACCCGCACACCCGCCTGGCGGTCTTCTGGCATGTGGTCCACGGCCGGGTCGACGTTCCCAAGGGCGAGGCCCGGTTCTTCGCCCAGTCCGACGGCCTGCGCCTGGAGGACCTGCGCGGGCCCATTCTCACCGAGACCAGGGCCGGCTACCGGCTTCGCCATGACGCGCCCGGCCCACTAAGCCCGGCTTCGAGCACCTACGAGATCGTCCGAGCGATGGCCGCGGTTTGGTCTGCAGGTACTGACAGCGTCGCGGCCTGCCTGTCCGCGGCCGAGCGGAGCCCCACCGATGCGCAGGTGTGGGCGCTTGTCGACTGGCTCACCACGAAACTGCCCGCGTCCGACCCGGTGGCCGTCGCGCTCGCCGCGGTCAAGCGCAACCACGGCTCCATCCAGGCCGCCACACGCACGAGCACCCTATCGACCCTCCAGTCCGCGCTGTTCGAGGAGACCCCGTGACCGGCCCCGCCCGCGCCCCGCACTGGGCCGACGTCCTGACACTGCGCGAGGAGGTCCGCCTCACCGACGGCTCCGTCGGCGACCTGCAGATGAGCCTGGCCAAGACTGCTTACCAGACCGCGCTCGTGCCCTACGCCAGCAGCGCCTACTACACCGACATCACCCAACCCACCCCGCTGCTGGTCGGCTTCCTCAGCCGTGTGGCACGGCGACTCGGTGTCACTGGCCTGGACACCACGGCGTGCTTTCACCTCGATCAGGGCATGGGCGGCGGGAAGAGCCATGCCCTCGTCGGCATCTGGCACATGATCTCCAATCCTGGTGTCTTCCTTTCCTCCGAGCTCGGCCGGGCGGTCGCCGCGGAGGCCACCGCAGGCGGGCACACCCTGGACCTGAGCACGGTTGTCCCGGTCCTGCTGATCGGCGACTCTGTGTCGCCCGGCAAGACTGACCCGCGGTTCGGCCCGGCTACTGACCTGTTTGGACGGCTGCTGTGGGGGTTGTTCGACGGCCACCCCGACCGGGTCGGCCGCTGGCAGTACTACGTCGCCCTCGGCGCGAACAAGGCCACGCTGCAGGCCGCCTTCGCCGAGGTCGCCCGTCCGGTGCTCGTCGTCGTCGACGAGCTCATGGACTACGCGATGGCCCTCTCTGACAAGACCGCCATCGGGAGCCTTCCCGGAGAGCAGGCGTTCCTCAACGCCCTCACCGAGGCCGTCGGGGACCAGCCCCACGTCGCATTGATCGTCGTGATGATCCGCAGTGACGAGGACGAGAAGGGCTACCACCCCGCCGCCGCGGACCTGCGCGACTATCTGACTGCCCGGCTCCAGCGCAACGGCGAGACTGTCACCGTCACCGAACCGGCGGACTTCGCCCAGATCATCCGCCGCCGCCTGTTCACCCGGGCTGACGTGGACAACCCGGCCCGCGCGGTCGCCCGCGTATACGTCACCGCCGCCGGCGACATCTGGGCCAGCCAGGTGTACCGCCGGTTAGGTGCCGGCCGCGGGCTCGACCAGCTCGCCGACCGCATCGTCGACACCTACCCGTTCCACCCGGACCTGTTCGAACTGGTCTCCAAGGAATGGTCCAAGGTCCAGGCCTTCCAGCGCGTCCGCTCCACCGTCTCGATCTTCGCGCGGACAGTGTTGCATTGGGTGAGCCAGCACGAAGCCGGTGAATACGCACCCGACCTGATCGGCCCGGGCGACATCCCGCTACGCACTGACGCCCTTGACTCCGTACTTTCCTCCGGCGTTCTGGCGGGCAACGACCGGGCAATCCAGGGCTACCGAGCCGTCGCCAGCACCGACATCGTCCGCTCCGGCGGAGGCGCCGGAACCGCCTTCGCGCTGGATGCGACGCTAGCCGCAAGCGGTGTCTCGGCCGGTCAGCCGACCCCGGCCCAGCGAATGGCGACCGCATGCTTCGCCTACAGCCTCGTCCCGCGCGCCTGGGCCGCGCGCGGCGCCACGAAAGCCGAGCTGATCGCGGCGCTCGCCGGGCCCGGCGTACCCTACTCCGGCGCCGAGGAGGTCTTCAACGCCCTCGTCGCCGGGCCACTGCAGGGCGGCCTCGGCGCACTGGAGCGGTCGAAACCCGCCGGCGGCAAGGACGCCGAACGGTTCTACCTGTCGATCAAGCAGACACTCACCATGTTCCACGCCAACGCCATGACGATGATCAGTCATGACGACGCGCTCGCGCGTGTCTGGGCACGGGCTCTTCAGCTCGCCCAGCGAGCGGAGAAAGGCCCCTTCGGCGCGCCGCTGCCCGTCGAGCAGAACGTCGGCGACGCAGCAGCGGTGGACCTCTGCTTCGCCGATGTCGACGGACAGCGCAACCGCCTGGTCATCTTGGACCCGCGCCGCTGGACACTGCTGAACGGCAGGGACGCGGCCACCCGTGCCGACCTCGACGTGGTGTTCGGGATCAGCCCTGGCCTTAACACCGACCATGCCGCCTCCCTAGTTGTCGCGATGGTCAACACCCAGCGACGTGCCCGCCCCCGTGAACGCGCCCGGGAGCTGCTCGCCTGGGAGCGGGTCGTCGCCCAGCTAGACGAGACCAACGACGAGTACGCCGAGGCCTGCGACCGCCGAGACAAGGATCGGGCGGCGCTGGACACGGAAATCAAGCGGGCCTACCAGCACTACGCCTACCTACTGCGCACACCGGCCGGCCTGGCCGTGCAGTACAAGACGGTGCCCGACGGCAGAACCTCACTATCCGGCCAGCACGTCTGGGACGAACTCGTTACTGCCGGTCGTGCCGTGGCCGCCGGCTCCCTCTCTCCGCTGTACATCGACCAGCTCATCACCGGAGGGCACTTCGACCGACACCTCACCCCCAAGGAGCTGTTCACCTTCCCCTACAGCGACCCGGGCTGGCCGCTGGTCGCCAGCGACAACGACCTGCGCCAAGCCGTCTTCGAACTAGCAACCGGTACCGCATGGATGCTTACCGACAGCGATAGCAACGAGGTCCGCCCCGCCAACGCTGGGCAGATTCAGCCCGCGTCGATCCAGCAGCTGCTCCGGCCACGACCCGCACCAGAGAAGCCTGTACCCCCCGACGAGGCAGGAACGCAAGACACCCGGCTTGGCACCAGGCGTCCCACCCTGACCCCCGGAGACCCGACGAAGAAGTCGACGAAGAAGTCGACGAAAAGCACAGCGACTCCGCCCGGGCCGGTCGACGAGGAAGGTGGCACGGCAGACGACCAGCAGACGCCGGTGTACGAAATAACTAGGCTTCGCATGCCGCTGTCGTCGCTGAGCGACGACAGCAGACGGGAGATCGTGTGGGGTCTCATTCGAGAGCTAGCGTCTTTGGTAGACCCGCTGAAAGCCGGAGCCCTGGACGTCCAGATGGTAGGAATCGAGATTACAGTCAACGCTCGCATAGGTGATGCATCCCAGCTCCACGCGAAGGCCAAGTTGATCCAAGGCGTCACCGTCACCGTCGAGGAGGACGATTTTTAGTTCGACAGCCGCGTATGAGAGAAGCAAGGCAGCGTCGACCAGGAACTCGGTCACGACCGGCTGGACCAGCACCGGCTCGCCGGAGCCCGGGAAGGTCGCGAGCCGGCGCAGGCGCCCCCGGTCAGTCGGGGACCATCGCGCGACCGACCTTCTCCGGGCTGCTCGCCTTCGCAGGCTTGACCTGGGGAGCCGGCGGCCGCGCCTACACCGACCGCCTGGTCGAGCTCGCCGCGGTGCTCGTCGGCCGCCGCAGAAACCCACCTCAGGCTCGACGCAGCCAACGCGCTTTGACGCCGTAGCCCTTCAGGCATGCGCGCCACCATGGATCCAGCCCACTACCACGGAGGCACTCCTTCCTTGGTCCGGCTCTGCCTCGTGGGGCATTGTCGCTACCGGTAGTCTTCGATTGGGGCGAAGGTAGCCGAGGGGGACAGCATGCCTGGCCATGATCTTGCTCGACGTGCGCGTAATCCGAAGCCGGCCCCCTAAAGGTGATCTTTCAGCTTCGTGAGGTGCAGGCCGCACTCCCACATCTGACCATCGGTGAGACGTTGGGGCGTGGCGGTGCGGGGGTGGTGCTGGCTGCCCGCGACCGCCGCTCGGGCGAACATCTCGCAGTCAAGATCCTTCTAGCTGTCGGCGGTGAGGACACCGCGCGGTTTCGCTCCGAAGCCGCGTTCCTGACCCGGCTGCGCCACCCACACGTCGTCGCGGTGCGGGACTTCGCCGAGGGGGACGGGTTCGCCGGCATCGTGATGGAGCTTCTCGCCGGTGGCAGCCTCCGTGGCCGGCTTCCCGCGGAGTCCATGGAGGCGGCCTGCCTGGTCGCGGTCACGATCGCCGAGGCGCTGCACTTCGCCCATACGAATGGGGTCCTGCACCGGGACATCAAACCAGCGAACATCCTGTTCGCTGCGGACGGAACGTTGAAGGTCTCCGACTTCGGTATCGCCCGGGCGCTCGAAACATCTGCGATCTCACCGAGCGCGGTGATCGGTACTCCCCAGTACATGGCTCCCGAACAGTTCGACCTGCGCAGCCTGGGCGCAGGAACCGACCTGTACTCCCTGGGCGTGGTGGCGTACGAGGCGCTCACCGGACATCCGCCGTTCCCGAGGAGTCTCGGGCACGGCGGGCTGATGCGACATCATCTGGAGATCCCTCCCCCGCTTCTGGACGGCGTGCCTGACGCTCTCGCCGCGCCGGTGTTACGTGCGTTGGCCAAGGAACGGACCGATCGGCACGCCTCGGCACGGGAGTTCGCCGTCGAGCTTGCCGCCGCGGCGAGCCTGGTTTTCGGTCCGGGCTGGCTGGAGGCTACGGCCGTTCCCGCTCATCTTTCTGATGATGTCCGCCAGGCCGCCACCACACCGCGGCGTTCCGCTGGCCGCGGCCCTGTCGCCGAGGAGCAGACGGAGTCGTCACAGCCTTCCTCAGCTGATGGGTGGACGCCCGGTCCGCCGTCCACAGTCGACACGGATCTACTTGCCACACTCGGCCCGGCGACAGGTTCACACAACTCCGCGCGGGAAGACCCACGGGACCTTTTCGACTCACCGGCTGCGGCCAGCCGTAGGACCCGGGAAGACAAGGCGCGACGCACAGCGACCTTGGCAATTCTGACTGTTTTTGCCCTGGTCATCGCTTCGGTGGTCGGCTGGGATCTGTTCCACCAGGGCAGACAGGGCCAGGTTGACGGCGCGCCGCCTTCCAGCACCGCAGCGCAGACCAGCGGACCGGTCCTGCAGGGCCCATCACCACAGATCCCGACGGAGACAAAGGCAACCACCGCTCCGCCCGTCGCCTCTCCGTCCCCCCAACCCAGCAGCTCGTCCCCGGCCGCACGCGTCTTCGCCCCCGTTGTCGTGCTGAACAACTCCCAGGTGTTGGGCCTCGCCAAGGACGCCGCCGACCGGGTGGAGGCGGCCGGCTTCAGGGTCGAACGCCTCGGCAACTACCTGTCCCTGTACAGCGTGCCGGTTTCGACCGTCTTCTACGATCCAGAAGACGCCGACGCCGCCCGCACCATGATCGAGACTGTTCCCGGAGTCGAACGCATGGTGCCGCGCGCGGATGCGCGGATCATCGAGACCGACACACTGATATTGGTTGTGACGAGAGATTTTCTCGCTGCCTGACGGGCTGACTCCTCGCGCATCCAGCGCTCAAGGGGCCTGATCGAGCTCGCCGCGGTACTCATCGGCCGACACCAGAATCCGTTCCCAGCCAACAGGCCAACACGGCCGGCGCAGCCTGACGGTGCACTGCCAGAACGGGGAACGGCATCCCGGGGGACCTCACGCTCGACCTCGCAGCGGAACACCGCCTGGGCGATCCGCCGCCACTCGGCCTCGGCGTCGACGTAGGCGTCGGACAGCTCGTACCGTTCGCCATCGGTGATCAGCCATACGTCTACCGGGATCGCACGGCGTTCGACGTCATGGCGTAGGCGCGGGCCCTGCCCTGCGCATATGTGCGCCGGGCCGTACCCCCGCGGCGGCCCGGCGCACCTGCCACGCTAGGCCCGTTTGCGCCCCGTCAGGTGTTGTCCTGCTGTGTCCCGATTACCCGCGCGTGCCTGCTCCCGCGCTAAGGCGCGCCCCAGAGCAATCCCACCTCGACCCCGGCGGCGCGGGCGAGCGCGACCGCGTCGGCCAGGCGCACCGGGTCCGCACGCACCTGTTCACCGCGCCGGACCGCGCGGGAGACGTTCTGCTGCGCGACCCCGCGCGCCTCGGCGACGACGACCTGGGGCTGCGCGGTGCCGGCCTCCTTCTCGGCCAGCCAGTGCTGGCGGGTGAGGAGCGCGAGCGCGTCGGCCTGTGCGCGCTTCCACCGGTCAGGGGCCAGCGCGAGGTAGGCGGCCTCGAAGCCGCTGGTCTCGGTCACGTCCGCCACCATACAACACTGACCGCGTAAAAATCATGGTCCAGTTCGGCGGTCCGTCCCCCGATCCGTACTACAGCAACGTAGTATGGACCTTGCCAGGGAGACACCACCACCGAAGGAGCCCGAGATGACCGCCGACTTCACCAACACCCTCCGCACCGTCCAGCCGGTCGCGGACCGTGCCCCGGAGGCGATGCGCGACCTGGTCCCCACCATCGGCGGCGAGGCCACCGACGCGGCCCGCGACCTGGTCAAGGAGCTGGAGTACCTGGCCGCCCGCCTGGCCCAGACCGCTCAGAGGGTCCGCGAGGGCAAGGACACCGGCGCGGTGACCCCCGGCGACTTCGCCCGGACCGCCGAGAAGATCGGCACCTACGAGGCGACCCGCAAGGCGTGGAACGCGATGGCGAAGCACGTGGCCGAGCAGGCGTAGCTCCACCCCGTCCGCCCATCCACCCCACGCGCACCGAGGAGAAGGTCATGACCGCCACCCCCACCGCCCCGCTCGCCACCGAAGGTGCCGCCTGGGTCTCCGGCTACCGGGACCGCGCGCCGGAGGCCATGAAGAAGGCGGTCACCGCCACCGGCATGAACCTCTCAACCGCCGCCGCGGACTACGCCCGCGAGCTGCGCCGGATCGCCGCCGAGGCCCTGGCCACCGCCGAGGCGGTCGAGCGCGGTGAGTGGATCGGCCCGATGTCCAACACCCTGCGCGCCGGCGACCTCGCCCGTACCGCCGCCACCGGCGCGCAGTACGAGGCGCTCGCCACCACCTGGCACACCCTGGTGGACGGCCTGCCCGCCGCCTGACCGGGCGGCACCACGTCTTTCCCACCTCCACGCACGCGACCAAGGAGCACCCGATGATCACCCGAAGCAACGCCGAGTTCCTGTTCGACTACCTGATCGGACACCCGGCCGCGGACTACGAGTCCGACAGCCGGCCCACGGGGCCGGTGGACCCCGGCCACGACCGGGACTGCGTCTGCGGCGGCACCCCGAGCTGCGACCCGTACCCGGAGCCGCTGGTGTGCCTGGTGAAGTTCGCCCGGCCGCCGGAGATCACCGAACCGCCGTTCTGACTGCCCCCACCGCGACCCCCCGGTGCCGACCACGGCCCGGGGGTCGAGCACGTTCTACCGCCCGACCAGTGCGCGGGCGTGGTCGTCGCCGTCACCAGCGGTCCGGACGGCCGGAGGTGTTGCGCGGGTGGTGGTGCCAGCGCCAGGTCCGCACCGGCAGGTGCACGATCCGCGCGCCGGCCGCGAGGCAGCCGAGGGCGAACCGCAGGTCCTCGCCCCCGTGCGGCCCGGAGAACCCGACCGCCTGCGCCAGCTCCGTGCGGACCAGGACCGTGATCGTGGTGTCGTGCGGCTGCGTGTCGTCCCACGGCACCCCGAACCAGTGCTCATGCGGGTTGGTCCCGCCCACGGTCTCCGGCCAGGCATACACGTAGTCCGCGCCGACGCCGCCCGCGGCCCCCAGCAGCAGCTCCACGTGCTCGGGCAGCCACTCGTCATCGTCGTCCAGGAACGCGGTCCACTCCGTGCCCACCGCGGCGAGCGCGGCGTCGCGGGTGGCCGTGGCGCCGGCGTGGGCGCGGTCCACCACCACACTGATCGCGTCCACCGGCCGGGTCTGCGCCAGTACCGAGGGCAGCGCCCGGGTGGCCAGCAGGCCCCGCCGCGGTGGGATGGAGGGGATGACCGCGGTGACGCCCGGCCTCACGCTGCGGCCCGGAGCTGCGCGAGCCGCGCCCAGCACAGTGCCGCCGCGGTCGCGTCGGCCACCGGGTCGTGCGGGGTGAGGTCGGGCCGCCCGCAGAACTCCCGCCGGTTGATGTCCGGGTCGAGCCCGGCCATCCACAGCGCGCTGGCCAGCTCGTGCAGCGGGTACGGCCCGCGGTCCGACCGCACCGCCGGGCGCCGCTCCACGCAGGCCCGGAACAGCCCGGCCTCGACCGGCGCGCCGACGTCCGCGACGGCAGCGGCCCGCTCCTCGCCCCGGTAGCCCTCCCAGAACCCCCAGAACGCCTCCAGCAGATCCGCGCGGCCCGGGTAGCGGGGCAGGTTGACCACGGGCGCCACGTGCTTGCGGGTCCAGTCGTCGGTGACCTCGCCGGGCGAGATCTGCCCGCGGAACACCGACTGCACCAGCCCGGTCTCCGGGTCGAGGACGACGGCCCCGATCGCCCACACGGGGCCGTAGAGCCCGTTGGTCTCGGCGTCGACGGCGAAGATCTTCGTCATGGCCGGACCGTATCGCCCGCCCCACCTCGCCCCCTCTCGCCACACCACGACGGGCCGGGAGTGTGGAGCGGGAGGGCGGGATGGCCGGTGCGAGCCGGTGCGAGCCGGTGCGTGTAGTGCGCCCGATACCGCACAGTGTGGCTTTGAGAGATTCGAGTGGCCCCACCTACCGGCGAGAGTTGGCCCCACTGGCCGGGTCGGTCGGGTTGGTTTGGTGAGTTGTGGCCCCACCTGGAGCGATTACGTTGGGTGACGGCCAGTAGGCCGGGTGTGGGCCGTCCTGCCGAGTTCGGCGCGGCGGGTCCGGGACGGCCGGATGATCGGCGTGCACAGCGGTGGAGAAGGGCCGGTCGGTGGCGCCGAAGTCGAAGGTCGAGTTGTTCGCGGCGATCCGTCGGGACTCGCGGGTCGAGGGCCTGTCGGTGCGTGCGTTGGCGGCCAAGTACGGGGTGCATCGGCGGGTGGTGCGGGAGGCGTTGTCGGGGGCGTGGCCGGCGCCGCGGAAGAAGATGGCGCCTCGGGGTTCGCGGTTGGATCCGTTCAAGGCGACGATCGACGAGATCCTGCGGGCGGATCTGGATGCCCCGGTGAAGCAGCAGCATACGATTCGGCGGATCTTCGATCGGTTGGTCGCGGAGTGCGAGATGGAGGGCGTCTCCTATTCGACGGTCGGTGACTACGTCGCGAAACGGCGGAGAGAGGTCCGCGTCGAGGCGGGACGGGGGCCTGCGGAAGTGTTTGTCCCGCAGCGCCACGCTCCCGGGATGGACGCGGAGGTCGATTTCGGCGATGTCTGGATCGTGCTTCGTGGGGTGTCGACGAAGTGTTTCCTGTTCGTGTTCCGGATGTCGTATTCGGGGAAGGCGGTGCACCGGGTTTTCGCGACCTGCGGTCAGGAGGCGTTCTTCGAGGGGCATGTCCACGCGCTGCGCACGTTGGGCGGGGTTCCGCGGGGCAAAGTGCGTTATGACAACCTGACGGCGGCGGTGGCGCGGGTGACGTTCGGGCGGACCCGAACCGAGACGGATCGGTGGGTTGCGTTCCGGTCGCACTACGGGCTGGACGCGTTCTACTGCCTTCCCGGCCGCGACGGCGCGCATGAGAAGGGCGGGGTCGAGGGCGAGGTCGGCCGATTCCGCCGCAACCGGATGGTCCCGGTTCCCGAGGTCGACTCGCTCGACGAGCTCAACGCGATGATCGACGGGTGGGACGTCGAGGACGACGGCCGGCGGATCGGAGCGCGGGCGCGCACGGTCGGGGAGTACTTCGCCGTCGAGGCGCCGCTTCTGGCCCCGCTGTCAGACGACGAGTTCGCGACGGCGCGGCTGTTCACACCGCGGGTCGACCGCTACGCACTGGTGACGGTCCGGATGAACCGCTACTCGGTGCCGGTCCGCCTCATCGGCCGGCAGGTGAGGGTCCTTCTGTCGGCGTCCGAGCTGGAGATCTACGACGGCCGGACCCTGGTGGCTCGTCATCCCC
>NZ_JBFLUG010000143.1:0-17580 GCF_041008525.1 Parafrankia sp. FMc2
TCCCCCCACCGGGCCAGACCGGGTCGGGCAACAGGGAGGTGACCGGCGGCAGCGGCGGATCCCCCAGCCGGGTGGTGCGATCCGCCGGATCATCATCCTGGCTCTGGCTCTGGCTCTGGCCCGCCCCCGCCATGGCCGGGGCCGCCGCCCGTGGGGCGGCACCCGCCGGCGCCGCGGCGGACGCCTGCTCCCGCAGGCCGGCGCTGATCTGCAGCGGGACACCAGCCTGGGCGAGCCAGTCGCGGCCGTAGTCCACCTGGGCGGCGTCGGCCAGCTCCATCGCGAACGGACCCGGGCCGCGGTGCCGTTCCCCCGGCTCCTTCGCCAACGCCCGGGCCAGCACCGCCGCGACCGTCGGCGGCACCCCCGGCGGAGGCGGCGGTACCACCTCGCAGTGATGGAGGAACAGCTCCGGCGCGGTCAGCCCGGCACCGAACAGCGGCGCTCCGGCCAGCAGCTCGTACAGGGCCGCGGCAAGGCCGTAGACGTCGGTGGCGGGCAGCAGCCGGCCGCCCGTGACCTGCTCGGGTGCCAGGTACTGGGCGGTGCCGACGACCTGCCCGGCAGCCAGCCCGGTGCCCGCCAGCAGCCCGGCGACCCCCACGTCGGTGAGCACCGGGCGCCCGTCCGCCGTGAACAGGACGTTGGCGGGTTTCACATCCAGGTGCAGCACCCCGGCGGCGTGGGCGTGCATCAGCGCGTCGGCGACAGCGACCGCCACGGCCACCGCGGCCGGTGGGGTCAGGCTCTGGCGGGCCAGCGTGCCGCCGGGCAGCAGGTCCGTCACCAGGACGCACAGCCCGTCCACCGGGACGACGTCGAGCACCCGGCACAGGTGGGGATGCGCCAGGCCGGTCAACACCCCGGCCTCCGCCGCCGGATCGACCGACTGCCCCGTGCCTGCGCCTGCGCCTGCGCCCAGATCGAGGATCTTGACGGCCACGTCGAGGCTCCGGCCGGCATGGTCGCCACCGTCGCCCGGCGCTGTTCCCACGGGCAGGCCGGCCGCCTCCACGGAGGCGGCGGGTAACTGCTGCGCGGGTAGCTGCTGCGCGGCGAGCACCAGGCCGACACTGCCGCTGCCCAGCTCCCGGCCGAGGCGGTAGCCCGGCAGCGCCGCGGCCACCCGCGCACGATCGATGATCGGCACTGCCCGGCCTCCCCGTCGCCGTCCCACCATCCGGCGGCGCAGCTCGCCGCGCCGCTCCCACACCACCGTGCCTGTCCGCCCCCCGAGGTGCCGGATGCTAGCAAAAGCTCCCAGACCGACCACCGGCACGTGGCGGTATCGCCCCATCCCCCGACCAGACCATGCCGTGGCCCGGGTACCGGACGCCGGCGGCGGGCAGGATGAACGGCATGCGGGTGGAACTGGAACGCAGCGGCGGGCTCGCCGGGATGACCCGGCGGGCCGTCCTGAACACAGCGGATCTCGACCCGGCCCTGGCACAGGCCGCCGAGACAGCACTCGACGCGCTGCCCTGGGACCAGCCACCCGCCCCGGCCACCGCCCGGGACACGTTCCAGTTCACCGTCCGGCTCCTTGACGGCGCGGATCACGGCCGCACGGCCGTCATCCCCGAATCGGTGCTGCCGCCGGCGCTGCGCCCGCTCACCGACCAGCTCGCCACCCGCCGCGCACCCCGTCCCTGACCGTCCCCCGCCCGTTCGGGGGGGGTTGGAGACTGCTGTTGGTTGAGCGCCGGATGGTGCCAAATAGCGCCGTAATAATGGCAGGCGTGAACCTCAAGGAGTGGGCTGTCGCGAACGGGGTGGGGTACTTGACTGCCCGGCAGTGGTTCCTTGACGGCAAGCTGCCGGTGCCTGCTCGCCGGGTCGGGGGGCTGATTCTCGTCGACGAACCCGCGCCGCCAGTGACTGGCTTGACCGTGGTGTACGCCCGGGTGTCGTCGGTCGATCAGAAGCCGGACCTGGACCGCCGGGTGGCGCGGGTCGTTACCTGGGCAGCCGAGCACAACCTGTCCGTCGGCAAGGTCGTGACCGAGGTTGGTTCGGCGTTAAACGGCCACCGGCGGAAGTTCCTCGCGCTTCTGCGCGACCCGCAGGTGACGACGATCGTCGTGGAGCGCCGTGACCGGTTCGCCCGGTTCGGTGCCGAGTACGTCGAGGCTGCCCTTGCCGCGAACGGCCGTGAGCTCCTGGTGGTTGACCCCGCCGAGGTCGACGATGACCTCGCCGGGGACATCACCAAGATCCTGACGTCGATGTGCGCCCGGTTGTACGGTCGTCGCGCCGCGACGAACCGCGCCCGGCGTGCGGTGGCCGCCGCGGCCGAGGCGGCCGAGGCGGCCGAGTGAGAGCGTTACAGGCGTACCGGTTCGCGCTCGATCCGAACAGCGTCCAGCTCGCAGACCTGCACAGGCATGCCGGGGCGGCCCGGTTCGCCTACAACTGGGGGCTGGCCCGTGTGAAGGCCGCGCTCGCTCAGCGCGATGCGGAGCAGTCCTACGGCCTGACCGGCGACGCGCTGACCCCGGTGCCGTGGACGTTGCCCGCGTTGCGCCTGGCGTGGAACGCCGCCAAGCGGGACGTTGCTCCCTGGTGGGACGAGTGCTCGAAGGAGGCGTTTTCTGCCGGCCTCGATCAGCTCGCCCGCGGGTTGAAGAACGTCACCGACTCCCGGAAAGGCACGCGGAAGGGCCGTCGGGTCGGCTTCCCGAGGTTCAAGAAGCGTGGGAAGGCCCGCGACAGCTTCCGGTACACCACCGGTGCCTACGGCCCGGCCGGGGACCGGCGGGTGAAACTGCCCCGGATCGGCTGGGTGAAGACCCACGAGCCGATGGGCGCACTCACCGCCCGGCTGGCCGATGGCCGGGCCCGTCTGCTCGGCGCCACCGTGTCCCGCACGGCCGGCCGCTGGTTCGTGTCGTTCACCGTCGAGGTCGACCGGACGGTGCCCGCCGGCCCGTCACGTCGGCAGCGCGCCGCCGGGCCGGTCGGTGTCGACCTGGGCGTGAAGCATCTCGCAGTGCTGTCCACCGGCGAGACGATCCCGAATCCGAAGCATCTGGGCTCCGCGCTGCGCCGGCTACGGAAGGCGTCGCGGTCGTATGCCCGGTCGAAGCCGGGCAGCGCCGGTCGCCGCCAGCACGCGGCCCGGCTCGGCCGTATCCACGCGCGGGTTGCGCATCAGCGCCGCGACGGGCTGCACAAGCTCACGACCCGGCTCGCGAAAACCCACACCTCGATCGTGGTCGAGGATCTGCACGTCGCCGGGATGGTCCGCAACCGGCGGCTCGCCCGCGCCGTGTCGGACACCGGGATGGCCGAGATCCGCCGCCAGCTCACCCACAAAACCGGCTGGTACGGGTCGACGCTGGTCGTCGCGGACCGCTGGTACCCGTCCTCGAAGACCTGTTCCGGCTGTGGCTGGCGAAACCCAAGCCTGACCCTGGCCGACCGTACCTTCACCTGCCAGTCCTGCGAGCTGGTGACCGACCGCGACCTGAACGCCGCGGTCAACCTGTGTCACCTCGTCGCCGCCAGTACGTCGGAGACGGTAAACGCCCGTGGAGGCGACCGTAAGACCGCGCTCGCGCGGCGGGTGCCCGTGAAACGGGAACCCGGCACGGCCACGGCCGGTCAGACCGGGAGTGCCTCGCCGCAAGGCGAAGCGGCATGACCGCCAACTATCTGGCGCTCTCATGCAACGGTAGACCGGACCCGGCGGCGGGAACACCCAGGGGCACGCCGACCGCGGCCCGCCCGACATCCGCCCCCGGGCCGGGCGAGCGGGCCGGCGGCACCGGCACCGGCACCGGCACCGAACGGGGGGCTAGGCGAATGTGTCGACTCCTGGGGCTCACCAGCGCCCCCACCCGCGCGCGGGCGACCTTCTGGCTGCTCGACGCACCCGACAGCCTCGACCAGCAGAGTCACCGCAACCCCGACGGCACCGGCCTGGGCGTCTTCGACAGCGCCGGCCACCCCGACGTCTTCCGCGCCCCGATCGCGGCCTGGGAGGACCGGCAGTTCGCCGCCGAGGCCCGGCACCGCCACTCGACCACGTTCGTCGCCCACGTCCGCCACGCCTCCACCGGTGCCCTGGCGGTCCGCAACACCCACCCGTTCAGCCAGGGCGGACGCCTCTTCGCCCACAACGGCGTCATCGAGGACCTAAACCGCCTCGACGCCCACCTCGGCCGGGCCCGCGAGCTCGTCGCCGGCGACACCGACTCCGAGCGCTTCTTCGCCCTGATCACCGCCGAGACCGCCCGCGCCGGCGGTGACCTGGGCCGCGGCATCACCGCGGCGGCACGCTGGGTCGCCGCGAACCTGCCCGTCTACAGCATCAACCTGGTGGTGACCACCCCGACCGAACTGTGGGCACTGCGCTACCCGGACACCAACACGCTCTACCTGCTGCGCCGCCAGCCCGGCGGCCACCACGGCGGACGTCCGCTGGACCACGTCGACGCCGCGGGCGCCACCCGGCTGCGCTCGACGGACCTCGCGACCACAGCCTCCGTCGTGATCGCCAGCGAACCGATGGACGAACATCCCGACTGGCGGGCGCTGCGCCCGGGTGAGCTGGTGCGCGTCCTGCCCGGTCAGATCACCACCACCCGGATCACCCTGCCCGACCCGCCCGCGCACCCGCTCACCCTGGCGGATCTGCGTCCCGAAGCCGCCGCCTCCCAGACCGCCGCCGCCTCCCACACCGCGGCGGCCGGGGCCGCAGGGTCCCAGGCTGCGGCGCCCCAGACCACGACGTCCCAGACCACGACGTCCCGGGCCGCGGGGGCCGATGGTCCGGCCGCTGCCCGCACCAGCGGCGCCCACCCGACCCGTGACGCTCGGTAACGTGGCCGTGTGACAACCGTCGATGCCGCGTTCCAGGCGGCCGCCGAACTGGCCCGGGCCGACAGCGGCCTGGCCGTCATCTCCACCCTGCGGGCGGGCGGGACCATCCAGGCATCGGTGGTCAACGCGGCCTTCCTGCCCGCGCCGCTGCTGCCCGTCCCACCCGGCCCGCCGGGCCCCCTGGTCGCGTTCGTGACCTACGGCCGGGTGAAACTCGCCCACCTGCGCCGGCGGCCCCAGATCAGCGTGACCGTCCGCGCCGGCTGGCGGTGGGCCACCGTCGAGGGCACTGCCAGCCTCGTCGGGCCGGATGATCCGCACCCCGCGGTGGACGCCGACCGGCTGCGGCTGCTGCTCCGCGAGATCTTCACCGCGGCCGGTGGCACCCACGACGACTGGGACGCCTACGACCGGGTCATGGCCGAGCAGCGGCGCACCGCCGTCTTCGTCACCCCGTCCCGGATCTACGGCCCCTGACCCAGCCGGCCGGCCGCCCTACCTCGACAGCGGCGGCAGGGCCGACGGCGGCGGCAGGGGCGGCAGCTCGCGCAGCAGTGGCGCGAGGACGTCCCCGGCCCGGCTGACCGCGGCGTCGTCGACGTCGAGATGGGTCACGATCCGCGCGGTCGTCGGGCCGACGGTGCCGACGAGCACCCCGCCGGCCGCCGCCCGCCCGGCGAACGCGTGGGCGTCGGGGACGTCCACCAGCACCATGTTGGTCTCGGTCAGCTCCGGGCGGACCCGGCCCGGTGCCGCGTCCGCGAGCAGCACCGCCAGCTCGCCGGCCCGCCGGTGGTCGTCCGCCAGCAGCTCGAGGTGATGGCGCACCGCGTACAGACCGGCCGCGGCGAGCACCCCGGCCTGCCGCATCCCGCCGCCGAGCCGCTTGCGCCACTCCCGAGCCCGCTCGACCAGATCGGCGTCCCCGACGACCAGCGAGCCGACGGGCGCGCCCAACCCCTTCGACAGGCACACCGACAGCGTCCCGAAGATCTCCCCCAGCCGGCCTGGTGGCACCCCGAGCGCCACCGCCGCGTTCCACAGCCGCGCCCCGTCGCAGTGGAGCACCACCCCGGCCTGGTCGGTGATCGCGCGCAGCCGCTCCAGCCGCCCCAGCTCCCACACCCTGCCACCGGCCCGGACCTGGGTGTTCTCCACCGCCAGCGCACTCGTGCGGATCATGTTGTACGTCTGCCCGCCCGGAAACGCACGCAGCTGCGCCGCCACCTCCGCCAGGTCGAGGGTGTCGGCGAGGCCGGTCAGGGTGCGGGTCTGCACGCCGCCGAGCGCGGCCAGCCCACCCAGCTCGTAGGTCACGATGTGCGCGTCGACGTCCGCGATGATCTCGGTGCCGGCCGGGGCGCTGGCCCGCAGCGCGCAGAAGTTCCCCATCGTCCCGCTCGGGACGAACAGCGCCGCCTGGTGCCCCAGCAGCCCGGCGACATGCTCCTCCAGCGCCCGCACGGACGGGTCCTCGCGGTAGACGTCGTCGCCCACCTCGGCCTGCGCCATCGCCTGGCGCATGCCGGGCGTCGGACGGGTCACCGTGTCACTGCGCAGGTCGACGCTCACGTCCCCGACGTTAGCCCTGCGGTACAGGCCACCGGACAGACCCGCCGACCCACCGGGTCAGGCGGCGGTGAACGCGGTGACCGGGCCGTCGACGGCCACCCGCACGCGGGCACCCGGTGCGGGAAGCCGGTTCCCCGGAACGCGTGCCGTCACGGTGCGGCCGGAACCGTCGAGCCGGAGCTGCACGGTGGCGTCGTGGCCGAAGTAGCTCACCGCGGTGACCAGGGCGGCGACCCCGGCCTGGTCACCCTCGCGGGCGTCCTCCTCGGCGGCGGCACCGCCGCCGTCCGCCGCGCCGCCCACCCTGATCTGCTCGGGTCGGACGAGGAGCCGCGCCGCGCCCTCGACCGACCCGGTACGCACGGCGAGCTCGCCGAGGTCACAGGAGGCGGTGCACCCGGTGACCACCGCGGGCACGAACACCGCCGCCCCGACGAAGGCCGCGACCACCGGACTCCCGGGGGCGCTGTAGATCTCCTGCGGCGATCCCGTCTGGATGATGCGGCCGGCGGACATGACCGCGGCCTGATCGGCCAGGGACAGCGCCTCGTTCTGGTCGTGCGTCACCAACAGCGCGGTCGTCCGGTTGATGCGCAGTGCCTCGACGACAGCCCGGGCGGTGCTCAGGCGCAGGGCGGCGTCCAGCGAGGAGAACGGCTCGTCGAGCAGCACCAGGGACGGGCGCGGAGCCAGCGCCCGGGCCAGCGCGACCCGCTGCTGCTGCCCGCCGGAGAGCTGGTGGGGAAACCGGTGGGCCAGGCTCGCGTCCAGGCCGACCAGGTCGAGCAGCTCCGCGGCCCGGCGCCCGGCGCGCCGCTCGGCGCGCGGCAGGCCGAACCCGATGTTGGCCGTCACGTCCGCGTGCGGGAACAGCGCGCCTTCCTGCGGGACGTAGCCGACCCGCCGCCGCTGGGCGGGGAGGCTGCGACCGGGGCCGAACACCCGTTCCCCGCCGAAGTCGATCGTGCCGCCGTCCGGGTCACCGAAGCCCGCCACGAGTCGCAGCAGCGTGGTCTTGCCGCAGCCCGACGGGCCGAGCACGGCCGTCACGGTGCCGTCGGGCACCCGCAGGTCGACACCGGCGAGCGCGGTCGTCGCGCCGAAACTCTTGGTCACCTGGCTGACGGTCAACGCTGTCAAAAATCTCTCCTGGTCACGGGCCTCTCCGGGCGGACCGGGTCAGCAGGAACGTCGCCGGGGCCGACAGCAGCACCATCAGCCCGGCGTACGGGGCGGCCGCGCCGTAGTCGATGTCGTTGGTGTTGCTCCAGAACTCGGTCGCCAGGGTCCGGGTGCCGGTCGGGGACAGCAGCAGGGTCGCGGTGAGCTCGGTGACCACGGCCAGGAAGACCAGGATCGCCCCGGCGCCGACGCCCGGGGCGATCAGCGGCAGGGTGACCCGCCACCAGACCCGCGCCGGGCGGAGGCCGAGGGCGCGGGCCACGTCGTCGAAGACCGGCGGCGCCTGGGCGACCGCGGCCCGCAGCGCGACCGTGGCCCGCGGCAGGAACATGATCGAGTATGCCGCGACCAGCAGTGTGGTGGTCTGGTAGACGGCCGGCAGCACCCGCAGGGAGACGGTGACGAGCGCGAGCGCGACAACGATGCCGGGCAGCGCGTTGGCGGTGTACGTACTGCGTTCGAGCAGCGTCCCGATCCGGCCGGGGTGGCGCACCGTGAGCCAGGCGACGGGGAGCGCCAGCACGACCGTGGTCAGCGCGCCGGCGAGACCGAGACCCGCCGCGGTGACGGTGGCGGTGGCGAGGTCGGCGGCGGGGAAGGCGGTGGACGTCCCCACCACCAGCCAGCGGACGATGCTCGCCAGCGGGATGCCCAGCGCCAGCACCACGACCGCGCCGAATCCGGCCAGCGCGGGCACGCCGAACCAGCCGAGCCGGGCGGGGACCGCCGGGCGGCTGCTGCCCGGCCCGAGCCGGGCGTAGCGGTGCCGGCCGCGCAGGCCCAGTTCCGCGACCACCAGCACCCCGCAGTACAGCACGAGGACGCCGGCGAGCATGTTCGCCGCCGCGCTGTTGAACGACGAGCGGTACTGGTCGTAGATGGCCGTGGTGAAGGTGGGAAACCGCAGCATCTGCAGCGCACCGAACTCCGCGAGCAGGTGCAGCCCCACCAGCAGAGCCCCACCGAGCAGCGCGGGGCGCAGCTGCGGCAGGACGACCCTGGCGAACGTCCGCCACGGCCCGAGCCCGAGGGAGCGGGCCGACTCCTCCAACGCCGGGTCCAGCCCCCGCAGGGCCGCCCCGACGGGCAGGTACACCAGCGGGTAGTAGGCGAGTGTGACGATCAGCAGCGCACCCGGGTACCCCTGGGCGGCCGAGGTGAGCGAGACCCACCCGAAGCTGACGACGAACGCCGGCACCGCCAGCGGCGCGGCGAGCAGCACGTGCCAGACCCGCCGGCCCGGCAGGTTCGTCCGTTCGACGAGCCACGCGGCGGTCGTGCCGAGGACGGCGCTGGTCGCCATACCGCCGGCGACGAGCTCGGTGGTGTTGACGAGAAGCTCACCCACCCTGGGCCGGACGAGCAGCCGCCACGCCTGCGACCAGCCCACGCTGATCGTGTACCCCACGACGAAGAACAGCGGGACGGCCGCCAGCAGCGCGACGAGCACGCAGGCCAGCAGCAGCGGGCGGGGGTACACCCGGGGGCGGGACCGCCATCCCCCGGTCCCGGTAGCGGTGGTGAGATGGCTGGTCAGAGCAGATCCGCCTGCTGCATCAGCTCGATGACCCGTGGGCCGTTGAGGGTGGAGATGTCGATGTCGGGGGCGTCGAGGTCCGCGAGCGGCGGCAGGGCCGGATTCGCGGTGACCTGGCCCGACACCGGGTACTCCAGCGCGCCGCTGTCGACCAGTGCCCGCTGCCCGGCCTCGCTGGTGAGGAAGCTGACCAGCCGCTGCGCCTCGGGCTGGTGGTCGCTGGCCGCGACCACGCCGACGCCGGAGACGCTGAGGAACGCACCCGCGTCCTGGTTTTTGAAGTAGTGCAGGTCGACGTTGCGACTGCTCTCGCCCGACTCGGCCTGGTCCTGGTACCAGTAGTAGTGGTAGATCACGGCGGCGGGCACCTCACCGGCGTTCACGGCCCGCAGCGCGGCGATGTTGTTGTCGTAGATCTTCGCGTTGCGTTTCAGTCCGGCGAGCCAGTCCGCCGTGGCGTCCTCGCCCTCCACCGCGAGCACGGCGCTGACGATCGCCTGGAAGTCGGCGCCGCCGGCCGCCACGCCCACCCGCCCCTGCCACTGCGGCCCGGACAGGTCGGTGATCGACGCCGGTAGCTCGTCCTCGGTGACCTGCTCACGGTTGTAGATGAACACCGTCGACCGCGCGGCGAAGCCGGTCCAGGCGCCGGAGCTCGGAACGTACTGGTCGGGCACCTGGTCCAGGGTGGCGCGGTCGAGCGGGCTGAATCCGCCGGCCCGTTCGACCAGGGTCATGGCCGGGGAGTTCTCGGTGGCGAAGACGTCCGCGGGCGAGCTGTCACCCTCCTGGACGAGCTGGTTGGCCAGTTCGGCGTCGCCACCGGAGCGCATCTCGACCTCGATGCCGGTCTCCTCGGTGAACGCATCGAGGAGCACCTCTATCAGATCCCGGTGCTGCGCGTTGTACAGGGTGAGTGTCGGCCCGTCGTCCCCGCCGCACGCCGACAGGCCCGCCACGAGGCCGGCTGTCACCAGCATCGCCAGCGCTCTTCCTACCCTGCCCATCGGGGCTCCCTTCGCCTGCTTCGCGGACCACTCCAGCCGCGGCAACTCTCAGTAGTTGACGCAAACCTCACTAGCTGGTCAGACGCGTTATTGAAGCGCAAACCCGCTACAGCGTGTCGAAGTTAGCCGATCCTTACCTTGGGTTCCAAGAGTGTGGGAAGGGACACATCCGGTGGGGACGGGCGCGCGGCAGGGATCTCGGCGAGGGTGTCGCGGTCCGCCGCGCGGAGCGGGCCGACGGCGCGCGGCGGAGTCCGGACGTGCACCAACAGTCGACGGAACAGAACCGTCACCTGGGACCACGCCTTCCAGGTCACGAGGCCTAACGCGAGCGAGGCCACCAGGGCGGGCACCGGATGGTCGTCCTGCAGCGCGGGAAACACCTGCCAATGCGTCAGGTAGATGTAGAGCGAGCTGCTGGCCAGCAGGCCGATCAGCGAGCGCACCGGGCGCGGGCAGGGCAGGCCCCTGACCCAGAGCAGCAGCATCAGGCCGCCGAGGATGACGTCCTCCCGGCGCGAGTTGGCGAAGAACCCCGGAACGGTCAGCAGCGCGAGCGCCGTCACGCCGAGGCGCCGCCACACCGTGCTCGCCGCCGCGGCGGCCCAGCCGAGCGCGAACAGCCAGAGCACGGCCACCGACGTCTGTGTGTCGCGCGGCCCTGGTGTGAGCTCCACCAGGTCGAACCGGGTGAGCAGACCGGCTGTGAGGACACCCACGGCAAGCCCGAACGGGAAACGTCGCTGCAGCAGGTCCACCGCCGGCACGGCGAAAAGCACGGCGAGCGCCAGCAGGATCTGGACCAGCGCCTCGATGAACCAGAACTCCCACGGTGGCCCGGCCTGCTCGGGCCCGAACACGCTGTTGAGCAGCACGATGTTCGCGAATCCGTGCTCGTCCATCACCAGCACGAGCGCGGTGATGAACAGCATGCTGGGAACTACCAGGTGCACGACACTGCGCAGCATCCCGCGCACCTGTTCCGGTCGCGGCGCCGACGTCAGATGGAACCGGGCGAAGTTGTAGCCGGCGACGGCGATCAGCAGGTGCGCGCCGCCGAGGATGCCGCCGACGGCGTCGAACGTGTTGGCATGCGTGCCGACGACCAGCACGATCGCGATGGCGCGCAGGAGGACAGTCGTCTCGATCGAGCCCAGCCGCGCCCGCCCACAGCGTGCGGACGGGGCCAGGTCCCGCAGGGCAGTGGTGGGCCAGTCGGCGGGCAGGTTCCCGAGGACCTCCTCCAGCCGCAGCGACAGCTCCACGTAGGTCAGCGAGTCGCCGCCGAGACTCACGAAGGTGCTGTCGTCGGTGATGTCGCCCTCGTGACGGCCGAGCCGGTCGGCGAACAGCCTGCGCACCGCGGCGGCGGTGGCGGTGGCGTCACAGGGCTCCCCCGGTCCCGGGGACGGGGACGGCCGTGGGACCGCCTTGTCCGCGGCACGGACAACGCCCTGGACCGCGACGAGGTCGAGCTTGCCGTTGGCCAGCCGGGGCAGCGTCTCCCGGTGGTGGATCCGCACCGCGCTCTCGGGCAGCCGGCAGGTCCGCGCGACCAGCTGCTGGACAGAGGCCGCCGCGGCGACGTCAGCACCGGCGACCGGGCCGGCTCCGGCGACGCCGGCTCCGGCGACCGGGGCCGTGCCCTCCATGACGACGTGAAGGGCACCGTCATCCGTCGCGCAGCAGCCACGGAACCCGTGGCCGGCAAGCATGTCCTCCACGTGCTGGAGATCGATCCTGAGCCCGAAAAGCTTGCCGAACCTCGTGCGCCGGCCCACGATCTCGTACAGGCCCTCGGCGGTGCGCCGAGCCAGGTCCCCCGTGCGCAGCTCGTCCAGTGTCCTGCCGAGCGCGAGGTCGGCCGCCGTGTGCGCGTAGCCCATCATCACGTTGGGGCCCGAGTACACGAGTTCCCCCACGTCATCGGCGTCCGCGGCGCCCCGGGTGTCCTCCGCCACCGGCTCCAGCCGGAACGATCCTCCCGGGACCGGCACGCCGATGGCGTGCGGATGCGTGACGGCGAGGTGCGGCGGCAGGTAGGCCATCCGGGCGGTGGCCTCCGTCTGCCCGTACATCACGACCAGATCCCAGCCCTGGCGCTGCCCCAGCCGGGCATAGCGCGCGACCCGGTCCGGCGCCAGCCGTCCCCCGGCCTGGGTGACGTAGCGCAGGTGCGGCAGAGCCATACCATCGAAACCGACCCTGTCGAGCAGGTCGAACGTGTAGGGAACAGCGGCCAGCGATGTGGCGCGCGCGGCGCGGAACAACTCCCAGAAACCGCGGTCCACCACTGACATCGACGTAAGAATCAGCGTGGCCCCGCGCACCAGGTGGCTGTGGATGACCGACAGTCCGTAGCAGTAGGACATCGGCAGCGTCGTCGCGGCGCGGTCACCGGGTCCGATCCCGAGGTACTCGGCGATCGACTCCGCGTTGGCCTGCAGATTCGCGTACGACAGGCGGACCAGCTTCGGTGAGCCGGTCGACCCGGACGTGCTCAGCAGCAGCGCCAGCTCCGGGTGCAGGGTGTGCGCGGAGCCCACGCGCCGTCGCTCGGTCCGTGCCACGGCGCCCACGGGACGGACGACCACGTCGGGGTCGTAGGCCTCGACCAGGGTGTCCACCGACATCGCGTTGTCGCCCGGCGCGAGCAGGACCACGTGCCCGGCGGACAGCGCCGCAAGGTACATGACCAGGATGTCGGTCGTGTTGGCCGCCGCGACCAGCACCAGCCGCCGTCCACCCGTCACGCCGCCGCCGTCGAGCTGCTCGCGGGCGTCGGCGACCCGGGACGCCAGCTCCCGATAGGACAGCTCGCCCTGCGCGGTGATGACCGCCGGGTGCTCGCGGTGCCGAGCCAGCGCGGACGCGGAGAAGGCGGAGAAGCCCGGACGGAGTGGAACAGCCCATGTCACACCAGCAAACTACAAGTGAAGCAAGGTTATCTTAAGCCCCCGATTGTGTGACATAGGGCCCGAGGCGATCCTGTCACGATAGCGGATCACCGCAGGTCACGCGGGTCACGGGGAGACAGGAGGCGCCGCGGGCGCCCGCGCCGACGACCAGTCACCGCCTGGCGCCCCACCCGACCAGGCGACGTGCTCCGGGGAGCCCGCGCACGGCCCGGCCCTCACAGTGAGCACCCGGCTCCCCTCGGCCAGCGCTCTGGCCCGGCGCATACGAAATCCAGGCCCCATTGCCGGTGGTTTCGGTTTCCTGCACGAGACGCGTGACACTGCGCACCGTGCGGAAATCCCGCCGATGCCCCCGTCCCGGTGTTCACCAGACCACCCTCCAGCCCAATACCGGCCGATCAATCTCAATGCCCTTCATCGGACCGATTTTTTCCCGGCGCCAGTCTTACTTTTATCCTGCAGGATAACGTTCTCACTCTCACGGAGATTATCCTGTTAACCTTGTCGCTACCGTGCGATCCTCGCGCGAAATCGGCGGACCATAGGGTCTCAACGACCCCGGCGCCGCCGGCCCGCCCGACCAGGGAGGCGCGGCAGGCCGGAGCGCCAGTTCTGCTTCGGGTATTTCACAGCCGCCGAAAGTGCCGGTGACCATCATGAACAGTGGCAGGTCGTCCCACCCCCGTGAACCGCAATCCGCGCCACCGGCGCGCTTCTGCGACACCACGCTGCGCGACGGGGAACAGACTCCAGGGGTCGCCTTCACCGCGCAGGAGAAGATTGCGATCGCGCTGGCGCTCGACGCAGCCGGCGTGCACCAGATCGAGGCCGGCATTCCGGCCATGGGGCCGGGCGAGGTGGAGGTCATCCGCCGCATCGTCGACCTGGTCCCGCGCGCCGGGGTCGTCGCCTGGTGCCGCGCGGACCGCCGTGACATCGACGCCGCCGTCGCCAGCGGGGTTCCCGCCGCGCATCTGACCATCCCGGCCTCGGACCTGCACCTGCGCACCAAGCTCGGCAAGGACCGGGCGTGGGCTCGCGCCCGCGCCCGGGACTGCGTCGCCGCCGCCGTCGACCGCGGCCTGCGGGTCAGCGTCGGGTTCGAGGACGCCTCCCGCGCCGACGACGCCTTCGTCACCGACCTGGCCGGGGAGCTGCGGGAGCTCGGCGTGATCCGGTTCCGCTGGGCCGACACGGTCGGCGTGGCGAACCCGATCGACCTGCACACCCGGCTCCGGGCGCTGCTGGCGGCCGTTCCCGGCGACTGGGAGATCCACGCCCACGACGACTTCGGGCTGGCGACCGCGAACACGATCGCGGCGGTCCAGGCCGGCTTCACCTGGGTGAGCACCACCGTAGCCGGGCTGGGTGAGCGCGCGGGCAATGCGCCGATGGAGGAGGTCGCGATGGCCCTGCGCCACCTCCTCCGGCTCCCGCTGGATCTGGACCCGGCCGCCTTCCGCCCGCTGGCCCGTCTCGTCGCGGACGCCGCCCGCCGCCCGGTGCCCGCCGGGAAGGCCGTCGTCGGCGAGGCCGTGTTCGACCACGAGTCCGGCATCCACGTCCACGGCGTGCTGCGCGCCCCGGCGACCTACGAGCCGTTCGACCCCGCCGAGGTCGGGGCGTCCCGCCGTCTCGTGCTGGGCAAGCACAGCGGACGGGCGGCGGTGCGGCACGCGATGGACCGTGACGGCATCGACGCCCCCGACGAGGACCTGGAGCCGATCGTCGGCCTCGTCCGCGACCATGCCACCGCCCACAAGCAGCCGCTGAGCAGCGAGGAGCTGCGGGCGCTGGCCCGCCAGGTCGCGACCCTGCGGCTCACGCCCGCCGGCTCTCGACCTGCCGGGTCGCGACCTGCCGGGTCCGCCTCGTCGACGGTCAGGGGCCCGGGCGGAAACTGGCGATGATCTGACGCAGGACCTCGGAGTTCGGGTCCCACTGCTCCGCGGGAATCCGCCAGCGCAGCGCGTACCCGTGCCCGTTGCGGACCACCGCGTAGTCCAGGGTGTGCACCGTGCGGCCGTTCGAGGTGGACGTGAACTCCCAGATCGCCGCGGACGTACCGGCACCGCCGTCAGCCGGCCGGATCGACACCCGCTGGTAGCCGTCGGTGTCCTCCCGGACGTCGGGCTCCTGCTGTTGCCAGGCCCCGATGGCGGACGGGCCCGCGGCCGCCTGGGTCTCCACCAGCAGTTCGGGGAACCCGCCGGGAGCGGCGAACAGCTCGCGGGTCGGGCTACGGCGGGTGTACTGCCAGCCGCTGGGCACGGCCACCGACCAGCCGGCCGCACCGTTGTGCGTCTCAAGGCCGGCGGGGGCCGGCGCCGGCCCGGTGGTGCTCGGGATCACCGCGCCGATCTCGTCCAGCGCGGGGACGGCATCCCCCGCCGGGGCGGGTGTCGTCGCCGGCGGGGCCGACCCGCTCGCCGAGGGGGTCGGCCCCGCCTCGCCGCCTCCGGGCCCCGCCGTGGTACCCGGCGCCGGCGCCGCGGTGGCGGACGGCCTGGCGGTCGTGCCGCCGTCCGTGTCGCCGGAGCCGCTGGTCAGCACCAGGCCGAGGCTCGCGCCCCCGATCGCGAGCAGCGCCACGAGGACCAGCACCAGCACGGTTGCCCGCCGGCTCCACCGGCGCCCCGACCCGTCGGACGAACCAGACCGGCCGAACGGGTCGGCCAGATCGGACGGGCCGCGCCCCCGGCCGCCCGCCGAGGGCCGGCGGCTGGTCTGGACGGGCACCGCACCGGCGCCCGGCTCGACGACCGTGGGCGCGAGCAGGGGCTCGGCCCGTCCTTCCCCCGCCGGCGGGTCCTGGTCCGGGGCCTGGGTAGCGCCGGCGAAGGCGGCGGGGTGGGCACGAGGATCGCCATCCGCAGGGCTGGCCTCCTTGCGGCGGGTGTCTTGTTGGTCGCTGTCGCCGTGGTCGGTGTCTCCGTGGTCGGCGCCGGCCAGGTCCCGTCTGTGGCTCCGGTTCCGGCTCCGGCTGCGGTCGTCGTCCCGCTCGCGCTCCCGCTCCTCCTGGTCCACCCGCTCCAGCTCGTGCCCGTCGAGGCCCCGACCCGGGCCGGCCTCCGCGTCGGCGATCCGGCGCAGCAACGCCCGGGCCTGTGACAGTGACGGACGCCGCCGCGGGTCCGGGTTGAGCAGCTCGGCCAGGACGGGACCGAGCGGACCCGCGTACCGGAACGGACGCCGCCGGTCCTCGACAATGGCCGCGAGCGTCGCGAGCGCACCCTCCCCCGCGTATGGTGATTCGCCCTCGACCGCCGTGAACAGCGTGGCCCCCAGGCCCCACACATCGCCCGGCGCCGCGACCCGCGAGCCGCGGGCCCGCTCGGGCGGGATGTAGGCCGGCGAGCCGACGACGATGCCGGTGCTGGTCAGCGCCGGGTCACCCTCACTGACCGCGATGCCGAAGTCGGTGAGTCGCGGCTGCCCCTCCGGCGTCACCAGCACGTTGCCGGGCTTGACATCCCGGTGCACGACACCGGAACGGTGCGCCGCCTCCAGCGCGTAGGCGAGGCTCACCCCCATCCGGGCGACCACCGCCGGGGCGAGACGGCCCTCCGCGCGGATGACCTCGGCGAGTGAACGGCCCTCCACCAGCTCCATGACGATCCACGGCGAGTCCTCGGACTCGATCACGTCGTAGACGGCGACGAGGCCTGG
The DNA here is from genome assembly GCF_041008525.1 of Parafrankia sp. FMc2. Taxonomy (NCBI): domain Bacteria; kingdom Bacillati; phylum Actinomycetota; class Actinomycetes; order Frankiales; family Frankiaceae; genus Parafrankia; species Parafrankia sp. FMc2. The sequence continues at coordinate 16,710 of NZ_JBFLUG010000143.1, forward strand.
ATGGCGCAGCCGGGCGGCGACCCGCGCCTCGCGCAGCACCCGTTCCCGGGCGATCGCCAGCTCCTCGTCGGACGCCACCGGGGGCAGCCGCACATGCTTGATCGCCACCGGACGGCGCAGCAGCGTGTCCTCGCCCTCCCGGACGATTCCCGCTCCTCCGCTGCCGAGGATCCGCCCCAGCCGATAGCGGCCGGCCAGCAGGCCGGCACGGTCCGTGGGGCGGTCGTTGCGCGTCACTGGCTCCGCCTTCTCCGGCACGTCCGAATTCTCCCGTACTACCCGCCCCATTGGTCCAGAACCGGCACGACACGCCCACGCACCGACCCGGGGACGCCACCCCGGCCACACCAGCACCCGCGCGACCACCCAGCCAGCTGGCCACCCAGCCAACGCACAGCCACACCGGCAGGTTCGGCACCGCCCGACGAGTTCACGCACACCGTCTGGTCCTACCTCGAACGGGCATGCGTGCGTCCCCTGCGGAACTTACGCGATGCCGCCGCGGCGACCACAAGGAGCCAGCAATGCCGCGAACCGTTCCCCGCCTGTGGTTCGACACCGAAGGCGAGGAGGCCGCCCGTTTCTACGTTTCGGTGTTCCCGAACTCGGCCATCACCGCCGTCACCCGCCACGGGCCCGGCGCGCACCGCCCGGAGGGGCTCGCCAGGACCGTCGCCTTCACTCTCGACGGCCGGGAGTACACGGTGCTCAACGGCGGGCCGGAGTTCACCTTCTCGGCGGCCGTCTCGTTCCAGATCCTCTGCTCCTCTGCGCCGACCAGGCCGAGGTCGATGTCACCACCGTCGAACGCGCCGCGGACGGCGGCGAGCAGCACGGCGGCAGGTAGCACGGCGGTGGGCGGGAGGGGCGG
>NZ_JBFLUG010000144.1:0-17525 GCF_041008525.1 Parafrankia sp. FMc2
CCGGCTTCGTGCTGGCCTGGTCCCGGTGGCGCCGCCGCCACCAGGCACGCGCACAAGCCAGCCACTATCGCCGCCAAGCCGCAGCACTCCAACTCAACTGATCACAAAAGTCGGGCTGGAGTACTAGCGCGCCTTTTCGCCTACCTACGTATCTGCGTGCATGCGTATGTACGCTTCCAGCATGGCAGTCTCCGTGGACACCTCCGCTCCCGTCCGGTCGGCTCGGACATCCGCACCGCGCACCGGGATGTGGTCGCTGCCCGAGGTGCGTTCGGCGGCGGCCGCGGCCGCGCTGTTCGCCCTGGGTCTCCTCGCCGACCTGGCCGATGTCTCGGACACGCTGGCCTGGGCGTTCTACCTGGGCTGTTACGTCGCCGGCGGCGCGGAGCCCGGCCTCGCCGGGCTACGTGCGCTGCGGGCGAGGACCCTGGACGTCGACCTGCTGATGGTCGTCGCCGCGCTCGGGGCCGCGGCCGTCGGGCAGGTTCTCGACGGCGCCCTGCTGATCGTGATCTTCGCGACGTCCGGCGCGTTGGAGGCGCTCGCGACGAAGCGTACGGAGGACTCCGTGCGCGGCCTGCTCGATCTCGCCCCCGAGCGCGCCACCCGGCTCGGTGTCACTGGCGAGGAGGTCGTCGCCACCGCCGACCTGAGGGTCGGTGATGTGATCCTGGTGCGGCCCGGTGAACGCATCGGCGGCGATGGAGAGGTCGTCGGGGGAGCGAGTGAGGTCGACCAGGCCACCATCACCGGTGAGCCGCTCCCCGCCGACAAACGGGTCGGAGACCGCGTGTTCGCCGGCACTGTCAACGGCAACGGGGCGCTGCGGGTGCGTGTCACCCGCCCTGCCGGCGACACGCTGATCGCCCGCATCGTCGCCATGGTCGAACGAGCCAGCGCGACCAAGGCCCGAACCCAGCTTTTCGTCGAGAAGGTCGAGCGCCGGTATTCGATCGGCATGGTCGCCGCGACCCTCACGCTGTTTGCCGTACCCCTGCTTCTCGGCGCCGAGCTGCGGCCCACGCTCCTCCGCGCCATGACGTTCATGATTGTCGCCTCGCCCTGCGCGCTGGTGCTCGCGACCATGCCGCCACTGCTTTCCGGGATTGCCACCGCCGGCCGGAACGGCGTTCTGGTCAAATCGACCGTGATGTTGGAGAAGTTCGGCACCGCGACCCACGTCGCGTTCGACAAGACGGGCACGCTCACCGACGGCACCCCCCGGCTCGCCCACATCCACCCTCTCGGGTCCGCCCCGGCTCACGAGGTCCTGGCCTGGGCCGCCGCCGCGGAGGTTCCCTCCGAGCATCCGCTCGCGCGCGCCATCGTCGCCGCCGCCCGGGAGGCTGGGATCCGTCCGCCGACCGCCGAGGAGTTCAGCTCCAGCCCGGGTCGCGGAGTCACCGCGCGAGTGGACGGGCGTCTCGTCGAGATCGGCAGCCCCGCCCGTGTCCCGGCGCCGGACGATCAGCATGACCTCATGTCCACGGCGGTCGCCGAAGCGGAGCACGCCGGTTTCACCGCCGTGCTTGTCCGTGTGGACGGAGCACCCGCCGCCGTTCTCGGACTGGCCGACCAGGTGCGTGCGGGCGCGGCGGACACCGTCACCCGGCTCACCGCGCTGACGGGCAACCGGCCGATCCTGCTCACCGGCGACAATCCGCACGCCGCCGCCCGGCTCGCCGCCGAGGTCGGCATCAGCGACGTGCGTGCCGCCCTCCTCCCCGAGGACAAGGTCACAGCCGTGCGCGAACTCGAGGCCGCCGGCGGCCGCGTCGTGGTCGTCGGCGACGGCGTCAACGACGCGCCCGCCCTGGCTGCCGCGCATGCCGGAATCGCGATGGGCGGGGCCGGTTCCGACCTCGCACTCGACACCGCCGACGCGGTGATCACCCGGGACGAGCTCGCCGCGCTGCCCGCCCTGATCGCGCTGGCCCGCCGCGCCCGCCGGCTGGTGATCGTGAACCTCGGCATCGCGGCGGTCTTCATCGCCGTTCTCGTCGCCTGGGACCTGCTCGGCACGCTGCCGCTCCCGCTCGGCGTCGCCGGGCACGAGGGCTCCACCATCATCGTCGGCCTCAACGGCCTTCGCCTTCTCCGTTCCCAGGCCTGGCGGTGGTAGCGGCCGCGGCCGCTACCACGGGTGACGGTGCCGTCGAACTCCTTGTGCCCGTCGGGCGGCGCGCCTAGCGTAGTGAGCGCCTACTCATCGGCAGGGGGCGGTCGACTGGCGTCAGGCTCGGATGGCCGGCGCCTCTGCGTTCAGGAGACGAGCATGCTCGCGGACGAGATCGTGACGGATTTATGGCGCCACTGGGAGGACGGTTTCAACCAGTACGACGTCGACCTTGTGATGAGGCCCGTCGACCGGGATGTGGTGTTCAGCTCGCCGTTCGTACCGAGAATCACCGGTGACCCCGAGAAGGTGACCATCGAGGGGTTCGACGCCTTCCGCGACTACATCGACGACTCGATGCGCCGTGTTCCCGGTATCCGTTACTCGATCGACTCGTTCTTCGTGAGCACCCAGACGGTTGTGTTCGTGTACACCTGCAGTTTCTCCGACGGTCGGCCCCCGGCGACCGGCGCCGACTCCATCCGCGTCAACAAGGCCGGCCGAATCGTCGAATGGCGCTGCCACTACTCGCGCGTCTTCGTCGACGATCGTCTGTAGAAGCGGCACGCAGCGGGCGCCCGAGCCCCGGGGCAGGCCACCGCCCGACGGATCGCCGGCGGGACGGACCGCCAGGTCGGATGAGCCGCCGGGTCGGACGGCCGCCGGGCGGGATCAGCCGACACGCAGATTCTCGCCCGGCAGCGTGACCTCGTCACCCACCCGCAGCTGGCGGCCCCGCCGCGTTTCGACCTCGCCGTTGACGCGGACGCTTCCGCTGGCCAGAACCGCCTTGACCGCCGCGCCCGCCTCCACGACGTCAGCCAGCTTGAGGAACTGGCCGAGTCGGATGACCTCGTCGCCGATGCTTACTTCGCGCATCTCCCCAGCATGCCGGACTGGACGGGAGGTGCCTTCGCCGGTCGGCCAGCCTCACTTCTCCGCGGCGTTTTCGTGCTCGTTCCGAGGAGAGGGATCTGTGGAGCTCGTCCCGGCCGTGATGAGGCCGGGCTCCCGACCCGGAGGTGACAGGTGAGCCACAGCGTCGCGGTGAGCAGCCAGCTCATGGCCCAGATGGGCGGAGGGGGCGACGCGGGTGGGGGCGGCACCCAGGACGTGTCGACCCTCGGTGGCTTCACCGGATGGGCGGCAGACCTGATGGTCTCGCTGGGTTCTGCCGGCGTCGGCCTCATCACCCTGCTCGAGACGGTGTTCCCCCCGGTGCCGAGCGAGGTCGTGCTGCCACTCGCCGGCTACCTCGTCGGCCGGGACCGGCTCCCCCTGCCGGGCGTCATCATCGCGGCCACCGCCGGTTCCCTGCTCGGCGCGCTCGTCTTCTACGGGCTGGCCGCGAAACTCGGCGCGGACAGCGCACGCCGGGTGGTCGGCCGCATCCCGCTGATGCGGGAGGAGGACGCCGACCGCGCGACGGACTGGTTCCAGCGGCACGGCCGCTTTGCCGTGTTCACCGGACGGCTCGTCCCGGGAGTGCGCAGCCTGGTGTCGCTGCCGGCCGGCGCCACCCGCATGCCACTGCTGTCGTTCTGCCTGTTCACCCTGCTCGGGAGCCTGCTGTGGAACAGCCTGCTCATCGGCGCCGGCCTGCTTCTGTCCAGTCGGTGGCGGGAGGTCGAGAAGTACTCGACGGTCCTCGACGCGGTGGTGATCGGCGCCGTCGTCGTGATGATCGCCGCGGGTGTCGTCCGCAAGGTGCGGGCGACACACCGCTGAAGCCCGGGCCCTACGCCACCGAACCTCCCGCCTTCGGCCCGGGGAACGCCGGCGGCGTGGCAGCCGTGGCCGGCGCCGCACCGGGGAAGATGGCCAGCCGGGGAAGAACCTGGGCACCGACCGCGTACAGCAGTCGTTCCCGCGCCTGCTCCTCGTCCAGGTCGAACAGGTCCACCCAGGTGAGTGTCCGCAGGGCGGCCGGCGGGTCCACCGGCTCGATGCGCACGGGCAGCAGGGTCCTGCGGGCCAGCGCCGCCGTCCACTCGGTGGTGCACCAGTAGGAGTCGAAGTAGGCACCGGAGTAGACCGCCACCGTCCACTGCGCGCCGGCGAGCTGTGCGGTCATCCACTCCACGAAGTTCTGGCCCGGCAGGGAATCCCACACCTGCACCCGGGCGGCGAGACCGGCGCCCTCCAGCACCGAGGCGATCCAGGTCGCCCACGCCTCGTCCTGCGTTGTGTAGGACACGAAGACAAACGGCCCGGTCTCTCCCTGCGTCATCCTCCTGTTCTACGCGACGCCCACCGGTCGGTGATCTTCACGTGATGTCGGCCATCTGTCGACACCCATTGCCTTCTCAAGTCGCAAATATATTATCTTGCCGTGTCGATCGATCCCGGGCAGCCGCGCGGAGACCGAGGTGCGACGGGCCGGCCGCCACCGGCCTGCGTATCGAGCTGGCTCCCCGGTCGGTGCTGCGGGGCATGCGCGCCCGGCTGGCGGCATGGCAGGCGGAGGACGAACCGGCCGGGGAGGCCCACTGATGAAGGCTGTCCGCAACGCCCCGCCCGGCGTCGAGCTGGTCGAGGTGGACGAGCCGGCCGGCGCCGGTGAACTGATCAGAGTGGCGGCGGTCGGCATCTGCGCGTCGGACTTCCTGTATCTGGACTTCGGGAGCACGCAGATCGCCGGCCACGAGATCGCCGGGGTCACGGCCGACGGGACGCCGGTCGCCGTCGAGGCGATCGTCGGCTGCGGGGACTGCGTCCACTGCGACGCCGGGAACTGGCAGTTCTGCGACACACTGCTGGGCAGCGCGCTGGGGATGACGGCGCCCGGCGGGATGGCCGAGTACTTCCGCGCCCCCCGGCGGGCGCTCACCCCGCTGCCCGCCGGCCTCGCGCTGGGCGACGCCTGCCTGGTGGAACCCGGGTCGGTGGCATGGCATGCCGTCCGGCTCGGCGGGGTCGGCCCGGGAAGCCGGGTCGCGGTCGTCGGCGCGGGCGGGATCGGTATCCTCGCCGCCGTGGCGGCGCAGGCGCTGGGCGCGGCGGAGGTCGCCGTGGAGGCACGGCATCCGCATCAGCAGGAGGCCCGCGAGCGTCTCGGGGCGGTGCCGCCCGGCGCGGACTACGACGTGGTGATCGAGACCGGCGGCAGCGAGAGCGCGCTGCACCGCGGCATCGAGCTGGTCCGACGACGCGGGACGGTGGTCTACGCCGGCATCCTCCAGGGCGTCGCGCTGCCGCACTCCGAACTTGCCCTGAAGGAGGTCGCGCTGCGGCCGTCACTCGGGTACAGCGCGCACGGCGACCGGCGCGAGTTCGCGGAGGTGGCGGACATGCTCGCCGCCCGGCCGGAGATCCCCGACATGCTGATCTCCCACCGGTTCCCGATCGACGATGCCCCGGCCGCCTTCGAGACCGCCCGCGACCGCTCGAAGGGGGTCTTCCGCGTTGTCGTCGAGCCCTGACCGCAGACGCCGGTGCGGGTTCGTTGCTTCCCTCATGATTGCGGGCAGGCTAACGATGTGGACTGTTGGCGGTGCGCCACGAGGGCGCGGGCATGGCTGTCGAGCGGATGACCCCGAGCCGAGACCCGCCGATGGCAACGGCGCCACCGGTGGTGCTGCACGCGACGGATCAGACCCGGATCAGCCGGCTGACACTGGGCCGGGCCGGCGAGCGGGGCATCCGGGTGATCCGGAAGGAACCGCTGGGTCCGGACGCGCAGCGGCGGGTGCGCCACGAGACCGAGATCCTCGAGCGGCTGTCGGGAGTCGAGGGTGTCGTGCACCTCGCCACCGCACCGTTCCAGGGCGCGGGCCCGGCGGCGGATGACACCGCCGTGGCGGACGGCGCCGGAGCGGCGGGTGCCGCTGGATCAGTCCTGCTGGCCGATGTCGGCGGCGCGGCGCTCTCCCGCCGGGAGACCCCGCTGGAGCCCGCCGAGCTGATCGACCTCGCCCTCTCGCTGGCGCACGCGGTGGCGGGAATGCACCGCCGGGGGGTGGTGCACCGGGACCTCTGCCCGGAGAACATCGTCGTGAGCGAGGACAGCGGAACGCCCTACCTGATCGACTTCGCGCTGGCGACCAGCTTCTCGGTGGTCCGGCCCGAGTTCGCCCCCCGCGGAGCGGCAGTCGGGACCGTGCCCTACCTGGCCCCGGAACAGACCGGGCGGACCGGCCGCCCGGTCGACCAGCGGGCGGACCTGTACGCGCTGGGAGCCGTCCTGTACGAGCTGGCGACCGGCGCGCCACCGTTCGGCACCGAGGACCCGATCAGGATCATTCACGACCACCTGACCCGGGTGCCGGACGAGCCCGGGACCGTCAATCCGGCCGTGCCCGCCGCACTTTCCGCGATCATCATGCACCTGTTGGAGAAGGAGCCTGACGACCGCTACCAGACCGCCGACGGGCTGGCGTACGACCTCGCGCTGGTACGCCGCGGCGCGACGGTGGTGCACCCCGGCGGGCATGATCATCCGACCCGGCCGCTGGCTCCCTGCCGGCTCTCCGGGCGGGAACGGGAGATCGACGAGCTTGGCGCGGCGTTCACCGAGGCCGCCACCGGGAAGTCCCGCGGGATCCTCGTCGCGGGCGCGCCGGGTGTGGGCAAGACATCCCTGGTCAATGTGCTGCGGCCGATCGTGGCCGCCGCCGGCGGCTGGTTCGTGGCGGGCAAGTTCGACCAGTACCGCCGCGACCAGGAGTTCGACGCGGTCCGACAGGGCCTGCGGGCGCTGGGCCGGCTGCTGTTGGCCGAGCCCGAGCAGGACCTGGTCGAGGTACGGGAGCGGATGCTGCGGGGCTTGGGCCCGAACGCGGGCCTGCTGACCGCCACCGTGCCGGAGTTCGCGGCGCTGCTGAAGGCGCCGCCGGACCCGGGCGATCCGATGACCGCCCAGGCACGACTCTCCCGGACGCCGGTCGAGGTGCTGCGTGCCACGGTCTCCCCGCAGCGGCCGGTGGTGTTCTTCGTGGACGATCTCCAGTGGGCCGGGCGCACCCAGCTCGGCTTCGTCGATCTGCTCTTCGGCGGGGAGGAACAGATCGTGGGGCTGCTGCTGGTCGCCGCCTACCGCGAGAGCGATGTCGACGCCGCGCATCCGCTCACCCCGATGCTCGCCCGCTGGCGTGAGCAGCGGAACGGCCCGCGCCATTTGCGGCTGGGGCCCCTGCCGCCGGCGGGCCAGGCGGCCATGATCGCCGAGATGCTGCACCTGGCACCGGAACCCGCCGCCCAGCTGGCCCGGGCGATCATGCCGTCCACCGGCGGCAATCCGTACGACGTCGTGGAGCTGCTCAACTCGCTGCGGCGGGAGGGCATCCTGACCGCGGGCGCGGACGGCTGGCGATGGGACCGGACGGTGCTGCGCCGCCGGCTCGACCGGCTCGACCGGGGTGAGGTCACCGCGCTGCTGGCCGCCCGGGTGGACGCGCTGCCGCCACAGAGCGCGGAGCTGCTTGCGGTGATGGCCAGCCTGGCGGGCCAGGTGGATCTGGATCTTCTGGCGACCGCGACGGGCCTGGGGCCGGACGAGGTCGAACGGCGGCTCGCCCCCGCGTTCGGCGAGGGCCTGCTGGTGCTGCAGTGCGACGGCCGGCCCGGCGTGCGGTTCAACCACGACCGGACGCGCGAGACCGTGCTGGGCGGTCGCCCGGCGCAGGAACAGCGCGTACGGTACCTGCGGCTGGCGCGGCGGCTGGCCGACCGGCCGGAGTTCTTCGCGGTCGCCGCCGAGCAGTACCTGCACGTGGTGGACCTCGTGCGCAGCACCGGCGAGCGGCGGACGGCGGTCGCGCTCTTCCGCCGGGCGGCCGAGGAAGCGAGGGTGCTGAGCAGTCATCCGCTGATGGAGCGGTTACTGAGCGCGGCGCTTCGGCTCGTCGACCCGACCGACACCGACCTGCTGATCGCCGTCCACACCGACCGGCACGCGGCCCTGTACTGCCTCGGCCGGCTGGGCGACGCGGACGACACCTACCGGGCCATCGGCCGGCTGTGCACCGCTGCGGCCCAGTGCACCTCCGCGACCACGGTGCAGGTCATCAGCCTCACCAACCGGGGGCGTGCCGACGAGGCGATGCGGCTCGGCCTCGGCCAGCTGCGGCGCCTCGGCATCTCCGTTCCGGCCGGGAACGCGCTGGACGCCGCGATCGACCACGGCCTCGACGACGTCCGTCGGTGGATCGACACCACCAGCGAGTCGGATGATCTGCGCAAGCCCGAGATCACCGACCAGTCCCGCCTGCGCACCCTCCGGCTCGTCAACCGGGTCATGGTCGCGGCCTTCTTCTGCGACCACACGATGATGGCCTGGCTGGCCATCAGGGCTCTGCAGATGTGGGAACACTACGGCCCGGATCGCACGCTGGTCGGCCCGGCAAGCCACATCCCGATCGTCACCATCGTCCGCAGAGGGGACTACCACACCGGGCCGAGCATTCTGCGGCGCATTCTCGCGGTTGCCCGGGCTCGCGGCTATGAGCCCGACGTCTGGCAGGCCCTCTTCATCTACGTGATCACCTGCGGTCACTGGTTCAGCTCGCTGGAGGACAACCTCCCCGAGTGCCGGCGCGCTCTGGAGGGTCTCCTACTGGGCGGTGACCTGCAGAACGCGTGCTGGGCCCACTACGCACTGGTGTGCGACCTGCTGGACTGCGCGCCGACGCTCGACGTCTTCGCCACGGCGGTCGACGAGGCGCTCGCGTTCGCCGCGCGCACCGGCAACGGGCACGCGGAGGCGACGTTCCGATCCTTCCGCCGGATGGTGCTGGTGCTGCGGGGAGAGCCCGTCGAGCCGACCGGCGACGAGGCGGCCGAGCTGAACGTGCTGGCTGCCGACCCGTTCTCCCTCGCCAATCTGCGTGTCGCCCGGGCGCTCACGGCGACGGTCCTCGACCATCCGGCCGACGCCGCGCGGCACGCCGCGGCCGTGATGACCTGCGTGGCCGCGATCGGGTCGAACTACTCCCTGGCAGTGGCGCGGGTGCTGCTTGCGCTGACGCTGGCGGCACGGGTGCGCACCGCGGGGGCGGGCCAGCGCGGCGCCCTGCTGGCCGAGCTGGACGAGCTGATCGAGTGGCTGGCCTCGCGCGCCGCCGACGCGCCGGACAACTTCCTGCATCTGCTGCGGATGGTGGAGGCGGAGCGGGCGTGGGCCGTCGGGGACTTCCGCGAGGCGGCGTACACGTTCGACGTGGCGCTGCGTGAGACGTCCGCCCGGACCCGCCCGTGGCACCGGGCGCTCGCCCTGGAACGGGCCGCCCGCTTCTACCTGGCACACGCCATGGAGGAAGCCGGCCACATCCTGCTGCGCGCCGCCCGCGACCAGTACCTGGCCTGGGGCGCGACGGCGAAGGTCAGCCAGCTCGACTGGGCCTACCCGGCGCTGCGGACGGCCGTCACCGTGACCGCCGCGCCGCCACTGACCATGCACTCGCGGACGGAGCGGCCCGGACACCGCTCGACGGTGGCGGCCGGCACCGTCGACCTGCTCGCCGTCGTCGCGGCGGCCCAGGCACTCAGCTCGGAGACCAGCGTGGACGGCCTCCAGACAAAGGTCGCCGGAATCCTCTCCGAGATGACCGGCGCCACCAGCGTCCACCTCCTGCTGCGAGAAAGGGAGCGGGACGGATGGCTGGTGCCGACCGGCGCCGGCGGCACCCGCACGCTCCGTGAGATCGGCCGTCAGCGCCTGCTGCCGCTGTCGGTCATCCGCTACGCCACCCGCACCCGCGAACCCGTCATCACCGCCAACGCCACCCGGGACGACCGCTTCCAACGCGACCCCTACTTCGCCGGGCTCGACCGCTGCTCGCTGCTCGCCGTCCCGGTCATGATCCGGGGCAGTCTGCGGGCGATGCTCCTGCTGGAGAACCGGATGATCCGCGGCGCGTTCTCCACCGAACGCCTCGAGGGCGTCCTGATCATCGCGGGGCAGCTCGCGGTCTCGCTCGACAACGCCCTGATCTACGTGTCGCTGGAACGGAAGGTCGCCGAGCGCACCAGGCAGCTGGCCGCGTCGAACAGGCAGCTCGCCGCGGCGAACCAGCAGCTCGAACAGCTCTCGATCACCGACCCGCTCACCCGGCTGGCCAACCGGCGGCGCCTCGAGGAGGTACTGGCCATCGAGTGGGAACGGGCCCGGCAGCATGCCGCACCGATCGCGCTGGCGATGATCGACATCGACCATTTCAAGCGTTACAACGACCACTTCGGGCACGCCGCCGGTGACCGGTGCCTGCAACGGGTCGCCACCTGCATCGCCGGGAACGTCGGCGACACGCTGCTCGCCGCGCGCTACGGGGGCGAGGAGTTCACCGTCGTGATGCCCGACACCGACCTGGCCGCCGGCGCCCGGATCTCCCGGCGGCTCTGCCGTGCCGTCGAGGACCTGGCCGAGCCCCACCCGCTGACAGCCGAGCGCATCATCACCGTCAGCATCGGCGTCACCGCGGCGATCCCCACAGCCGGCGAGGGCGCGGCGACGGGCGACGCCCTGGCGGCCTTCGTCCGGAGCGCGGACATCGCGTTGTACCGGGCGAAGAACGGCGGACGTAACCAGGTGGAGACGATGGAGACGGCGAGCTCTCTCTGAGAACATGATTCTCGTACGGTCACGCGCTTGGGAAATGCTCTGCTCGGCCTCAGGGAGGCAGCCGTGCGCATCGGTCTGACCGGCGGCGCCCCGACGCCCGACAAGATCGTCAAACAGGCCAGGCAGGCCGAGAAGGACGGCTTCCACGCACTCTGGTACGCCAGCCTCGTCACCGGTGACCCGCTGGTCGCGATGGCGCTCGCCGGGCGGGAGACCACCGGCATCGAGCTCGGGACGGCCGTCCTGCAGACCTACCCCTGCCACCCGCTGCTGCAGGCGAACCGGGTCTCCTCGGTCACCGCGGCCATGGGCCGGCCCGGCTTCACACTGGGCATCGGGCCGTCCCACGAGTCGCTGGTACGTGACGCGTACGGGATGTCCTACGACCACCCGGGGCGTAGCACCGAGGAGTACCTGACGATCCTCGGGCCGCTCCTGCGCGGCGAGGACGTCGACTTCCAGGGGCAGGACTGGTCGGCCCGCAGCGCCGGCAGGGTAGCGCCGCCCGCCCACCCGGTGCCGGTTCTGCTCGCCGCGCTGTCACCGCGCCTGCTGCGCATCGCCGGCCAGCTCGCCGACGGCGTCGTCCTGTGGATGGCCCCGCCCCGGGCGATCGAGACCCACGTGGCACCGCGGTTGCACACCGCCGCCTCGGCCGCGGGTCGGCCGGCACCGCGCATCGTCGCCGGGCTGCCGGTGGCCGTCCACGACGACGAGGCCGAGGCCCGGGCAGCCACGGCGGTGACCGCCACCGGGTACGCGGGGATGGCGAACTACCAGCGCATCCTCGCCCTCGGCGGCGCCGACACCCCCAGCGAGGCGGCGATCGTCGGAGCCGAGGGATCCGTCCGCGCGCAGCTGCGGGGCCTGCTCGACGCGGGTGCCACCGACATCTGGGCGAACATCGTGCCGGTCGGCGGCACCCGCGAGGCCCGCCTCGACTCGGTGCGCCGTACCACCAGCCTGCTGCAGGAGCTGCTCGACTGACGCCGGCACCCGGCACCTGTGGCTGCGGGCCGCGGCAGCGCCTCAGATCACGACCTGGCTGCCGGCCCGCAGCGCCACGACGGCGCCGACGAGCACGACCAGGGCAGCCGTCGCCACCGGCGTCCAGCGCAGGCCCGCGGAGAACCCCGGCACGAGCGTCGAGGCGCGCTGGAGCAGCGGAAGGAGGGTGCGGTCGAGCAGGAACCCGACGCCGACGAGTGTCGCCGCCATACCCACGCCATAGGCGAGAACCAGCAGGACGCCGAACCACGCCCGTCCCAGCGCGACCGCTCCCAACAGCACGACGACGGCCGACGGCGTCGGCACCATCCCGCCGACGAGCCCCGTCGCGAGCAGGCTGCGCAACCCTGGCTGGTCCCCGACGGACGGATGCACGTGCCAGCGCCCGCCGTGCGTGTGACCGTGCTCGCGCAGATGACCACGCTCGTGCGTGCGACCGTGCTCGTGGGTGTGACTGTGCTGGTGCGCATGGCCCTGCTGGTGGGCATGGTCGTGCTGGTGCGCATGTGCGTGTGCGTGGTCATGGTCGTGTGAAGGGTCGTGGCTGTGCTCTTCGTGGACGTGGCCCACGGTCAGCAGGTGGCGGTACGGCGACACGGTCAGCCTTGCCCGGAGAAGGCTGGCCCCGAGGCCGACCATCAGCAGTCCGCTTGCGACACCCAGCCACGGATAGATCTTCTCCGGGGCGAAGCCGCTCGATGCCGACAGCACGACCGCGAGGACCAGAACACCGAGGGTGTGGGTGAGGGTGACCGCTCCGGCGGTGGCGGCGAGCTGCCGCCCCGTCGCCGAGCCGCCGACGATCCGGGCCGCCATCACCGTCTTGCCATGCCCCGGGGCGAAGGCGTGCGCCGTCCCCAGCACGACTGCGGCGAGCAGGGCGAACACCCCCAGGCCGAGCGAGAGCGAGTCCCGTTCGGCCAGTCCGCCCACCCAACCGGCGAGGCCGCCAGGCTCCTGCCGGGTGCCACCTGATCCACCGTCACCAGGTGTTCCGCTGCCGACAGCGCCCGCCGGCGGCAGGGGCTCGGCCGCGGCGGGCCCGCCCGGGCGCACGGTCAGCGTCGCGCGGGTGACATCGGAACCACTGCCCAGGGGATCCTCGGGGTACCGGGTCAGCAGGTCCGTCGACGAGCTGGACGGGACGTCCGAGGAGACCACCGTCGTGCCGTCCCCGACCGCGACCGTCTCGCGCCAGCCGACCCGGTCGGCGTACGCGGCCAGCGAGTACCGAATCGTCGTCGTGCCCGCCGCGGCGGTTCCAGCGGCCGCGGCCGAGTAACGACAGACCAGCCGCATCGTCGCCAGCCCACCGTCGCCCGGTGGGAACGACAGCGAGCTGGCGGTCAGGACGAGCGGGTGGACCCGGCCGTCGACCGTCAGCGTCGCCTGACCGGCCGTGCGGGCACACTCCGCCTCCCGCCAGCGGGCGGCTCCCTGCGCCTCGACGTCCGGCCGGACCTGCGCGGCCGGTATCTCGGCGAAGTCGGCGACGACATCGACGAGCACCTCCTCGGCGCCTACCCGCAGCACGCTGGCGCTGTTGACGGTGAAACTCCCGAGGGGATGCGCCGACGCCGACCCGCCCGCCGCCAGGACGAACAGGGCCACCGTCACGGCCAGGGCGGCCACTCGGCGCAGCGTGGTCAACGCGCACCCGCGTCAGGGGACGTGAGGGACTCGAGAAGGGCCTGGGCCCGGGGCGCGTGCAACGGCGAGAAGTGCGGGTCGGTGTCCAGCGCCGCCCGCAGGTCCGCGACCGCCGCATCGGTCTGGCCGAGCGCGGCGTGCACGACACCGCGGTGGTAGGAGAACAGCGCTCGGCGGGTGCCGAGGCCGAGCGCCGACCGGGCCGACGCCAGCGCCTCGTCATCCCGGCCGAGCTGGTGCAGCACCCAGCCGCGGGCGTCGTCCACGAAGACCCCGGCCCGGTGCGGTTCGTCGCCCGGCGCCGGGGACAGCGCTGCCAGCGCGGCGGCGGGGTCGCCGTGATCGGCCTCGAACAGCGCCAGCTCGACGTCGACCTCGACGCCCTGCGCGCGCATCAGCGCCGCGGTGGAGCGCACCAGGGAGTACTGCCGCGCAGCCTCCCCGGGCCGGCCCAGGGCCTCGAGCAGCTCTCCGTACTCGGCGACGATCCACGGCTGCGGGCTCCGCGTGGCCGCGACGGCGTAGTCCGCCAGGGCGGCCTCGTTCTCGCCCCGGGCGGCGGCCACACGGGCGCGACCGACAAGCAGCGACACCGACGACGGGTCACGTGCCTGCCCGCGCCGGTAGGCCTCGTCCGCACCGGCGAGGTCGCCCGAGTGCCGTGCCAGTTCACCGAGATGGAAGTAGGCGAACGCGGCGTCGGCTGCCGACGTCGCGTCGTCGGCCACCCGTCGCAGCATCGCGGCAGCCTGGTCGCTCTCACCGCGCAGTTCGAACGCGTAGGCGACCCGGGCCAGTGACGCGACATCGGGACGCAGGTCGACCCCGGTCTGCGCCGCCTGCCACGCTTCGGGATAGCGCCCGAGCTCGACGAGCGCGTCGAAGCGCACCCCGTGCGCGGTCGCGTTGAAGGGGTTGACGGCGATCGCGGCGTCCGCGGCGCGCAGCGCACCGGGAAAGTCGTGACGTGCGGCGGCCAGAGCCGCCTGGCCGGCGAGAGCGGGGTCGTTCGCCGCGGGGCGCAGTTCCAGCGAGCGGGCGAACGCCCTGTCCGCGCGGGGGTAGGACGTCGGATCACCGGTCACTCGGGCCTGCTCCACAGAGGCGAGGCCAAGCTCGGCCCAGGCCGACCAGTCGCCCGGCACGCGGTCAAGCCGGTCACGCAGACCCGCGACGGGCGCGGCCGCCGCCCTGCCCGCCGAGGACCACGCCTCGTCCACGGCCGCCGCCGCTCCCGCCGCTCCCGCCGGTGCCTGCGCCGATGCGGTGCCGCGGCCGGAGCTCGCCGCGCCCACCAGGCCGGCCGCGCCCATCAGCCCGACCGCGCCCACCAGGCCGGCCACACAGAGCAGGCCGACGAGCACCCGCCCCCGACTCACCGGGCTGCCCTGTCGCCGCTTCATGCGTGCCCTCCCCGCATCCGTTCCGCTGGTCGTTCGCCAGCGATTCGGATCCGTGGCGGTCACGGACCGCACCTGAGCCCTACGAGTTGTGTCCGGCAGCCGACACGATCCGTGCACCCTCTGGCGCCGAACCAGGGGCGTTCACCGGACGGGCGCATCGGTCCGGTCCGTCGATCCCTGAGGGAGAACCATGAGCCGACTGACATCTGCCCGCGGCGGGGTGCCTGGCCGCCGACGGCGGGGACGGCCACCCCGGCGGCGTGCCCTGGCGGGCGCGACCGCCCTGCTCGTCGGCGCGACGGGTGCCGCACTGACCCTGGCACCGACGGCCGCCAGCGCGTCGAGCCATCGGGAGGCTCCGCTGATCAGCAGCGACCCGACGGTCGACAACACCGACACCTACGCCTTTGTCAGCCCGGACGACCCGGATTCGGTGACGCTCGTCGCCAACTGGCTGCCCTTCCAGGAACCTGCCGGCGGACCGAACTTCTACCCGTTCGCGAACGACGCCCAGTACGACATCAACGTCGACAGCAACGGCGACGCGAAGCCCGACGTCACCTACCGCTGGACGTTCGCCAGCAGCTACCAGAACCCGAACACGTTCCTGTACAACACCGGGCCGGTCACCTCGCTCGATGACCCGGACCTGAACTTCCGCCAGACCTACCGGCTGGAGCGGGTAGCCGGTGGCCGGACCACCGTGCTGGCCGACAAGGTGCCGGTCGCGCCCTCGTTCGTGGGCGACGCGTCCATGCCGGACTATCTGGCGCTGCGCACCGCGTCCCTGAAGGAGCTGCCCGGCGGCACCAGGACGTTCGCCGGCCAGGCCGACGACCCGTTCTTCCTCGACCTGCGGGTGTTCGACCTGCTCTACGGTGGCGACCTCTCCGAGGTCGGCCAGGACAGCCTCGCCGGGTTCAACGTCAACTCGATCGTGCTGCAGGTCCCGAAGACCGAGCTGGCGCTGCGGGGCGACCCGGCGCGCAACCCGGTGATCGGGGTGTGGAGCAGCACCCAGCGGCGCAGCGCCTCGATCTACGGGCCGACCGACGGGTCCGGCCTGCGGATGTCCTTCGGTAACTGGTCGCAGGTCTCGCGCCTCGGCTCGCCGCTCGTCAACGAGGTGGTCGTGCCGGTCGGGCAGAAGGACCGGTTCAACGCCTCCACCCCAGCCCGGGACGCCCAGTTCCTGGACTTCGTCACCGACCCCGAGCTGCCGAAGCTGATCGAGGCGATCTACAAGATCCCCGCGCCGGCGACCCCCCGCAAGGACCTGGTCGCGGTGTACCTGACCGGTGCGAGCAAGAACAACCTCGGTGTCGACCTGAACGCCCACGCGCTCAACGCCGACGTCGACGCCACGAAGATCGCGCCCTCCGAGCAGCTGCGGCTGAACATGTCGATCCCGCCGACGGCGGAACCGCACCGGCTCGGCGTCCTCGGGGGCGACACCGGTGGGTTCCCGAACGGGCGGCGGCTCGGTGACGATGTCGTCGACATCTCGCTGCAGGCTGTCGAAGGCGCCCTGCTGCCCAACCCGCCCGCGGCCGTGACCGGCCTCGGCGACGGTGTGGACGGGCCCGACGTGCGGTTCCGCGGCTGGTTCCCGTATGTCGGTCTGCCCACCTCGGGCTCGAGCTGACAGGCAGGGTGGTCGGCCATGACCAGACTTCTGCGTGCCGCCTCGGCCGCCCTGGCAGCCGCCGTCATCGTCAGTGCGGCGGCGGCCTGCGGCGGGGACGGCCCGCCGTCACTGCCCGACGCCGGCTCGTTCGCTCCCGGCGTGTGCCAGACGCTGGCCCCGGACCTGATCGAGACCCTGCGGCTGGCCGACGCTGACGCCGATGCACCGGCCGAGATCAAGGCACTCGCCCGTGACCTCACCCCGCCCCAGGAGAAGCTCTACGGCCGGATCGGTGCCGCCGGGGAGTACGCCGGCGACCTCGAGCGGGTCACCACGGCGGTCGGCTTCCTCCGCCTGCGCATCGATGCCGGGACCTACGACCCCGCTCTCCGGACGGAGGTGACGACCACCGCCCGGGCGCTGGTGGACCGCTGCACCTGACCGTAGGGACCTCGGTGCGAGAACGGACTCACGGAGTGCCGCCGCGGTAGCGGTTACCGCGGCGGCACGTCGGCCGTGGGGACGGGCCACTCCCCGTTCACATCCGCCATGGGGAGCTCCACAGCGGGCGGCAACTGCGCCCTGGGCCAGAACGCCCTTCGTCGGTGCCAACGTCCGCATCGGCGACAAGGCGCGGATCCAGAACAACGTCTCGGTCTGTGACGGCGTGACGCTGGAGGACGGGGTCTTCTGCGGGCCCTCGGTTGTCTTCACGAACGTCCTGACGCCGCGCGCCACGATCGACCGCCGC
This sequence comes from Parafrankia sp. FMc2, assembly GCF_041008525.1. NCBI lineage: Bacteria > Bacillati > Actinomycetota > Actinomycetes > Frankiales > Frankiaceae > Parafrankia > Parafrankia sp. FMc2. The sequence goes on from NZ_JBFLUG010000144.1 coordinate 17,113, forward strand.
GGCGCGTTCAACTCGACCCTGATCAGGGAGAACACCGCGCTCGGCGCCAACAGCACGATCGTGTGCGGGATCACCGTCGGCCGCTCGGCCTTCGTCGGTGCCGGCGCCGTCCTCACCCGGGACGTGCCTGACCACGGCCTCGTCCTCGGTGTGCCGGCGGGGGTGGTCAGCTGGGTGCGACTGCGGAGCTCGGCTGGATCTTCCGGGGGACGGGCGCTGTGCCGTCGGGTGCCAGGCCTGCGGATCCCGGTTCGTGCCACTGGGAGAAGGCCTCACCCGCGCACTGCCCGGCCAGCGGACGGGAACGGACACCGGCTCGCTTCCGCTCCAGGAGAGTGACCGGGGCTGAGCCGGGTCAGGGCTGGCGGGACGTCGCTGTAGAAATTCATACGCTCCCGAGCGCCGTATCGTGT
>NZ_JBFLUG010000145.1:0-17300 GCF_041008525.1 Parafrankia sp. FMc2
ACCCCCAGCCCTCCCCCGTCGGCAGGCTCAAGCCAGACCGGAGGAGCCACCGCTCCTCGCCCCATCTCCTCGCCGTTCGGTGTGAGAACACGCCAGTTCGGCTGGCGGCCCGTCACCCGCAGGCCCTGTGTCGTGACCTGCTGACCGCTGCCCACCGCCGGCAGCCAGATCTCCGTTCCCAGACCCAGTCCGAAAACCTCCAGCTGGGCACGCAGCGCGTTTCGCCGCTGCGGAGAGTCCGAACGAGACGGTGCCCAGATCTGCACCGGGCCACCGCGCCAGCCCGCCGACTCCAACAGCACCCGGAACATCCCGGCCGACAGCCGCTCCGTACCGGCGGACCGCCCCGACCCGGGCAGCCCCAGCTCGCCCTCGGCGGTCCGCGGCAACATCACTGCGACCACACCCGGTGGCGAGACAACAGCGCCAGCGGCCTCCACCAGCTCCGCCACCTCGGTGGCGAACACCACCCCCCGCCCCGCGTCCACCTCGACGTCATGGACCCCGCGCCATGACCGCTCCAGGGCTTCGCGTGCCCCGTCCGGCCCACCTGGCGGGGCCGCCCGCGGCGCGTCGGCCGCCAGCTCCACCCAGCCCACCACCTGCCGCCGCTCCCGCGACGACGACACCCGGCCCAGGAAAGGAGCCGAGGACGCCCCGCGCCCCCGGTTCCTCGTCACGACCCGGACCGCATCCGCCGGCACACCCGTACCGACGAGAGCGCCCGCTATCAGCGCCTCCAGAAACTCCCGCACCGAGGCGGCCCGCCGCGACCCGGACTCGACGACCGGGCCGCCCCCGAAAAGCTGGCCGTTGCCCCCGCCCTCCACGAGCACGGCCACCGGCCGGGCCCCCTGACGATGCCGGCGGACCACCTCAGCCGCCGTCTGGTGCGCGAACACACGCAGGCGCTCCAGCCCCACGCCCCGACCGTCGAACTCCTGTACCCGCGCGGGCAGATCCACCGTTACCCGGAGATCCGGCGGGCCGGCCTCCGAATCCGGCCGAACCCCGCCTGCCGGACCAGCGGCCTCCGCCGGGGCCGGCGGCCCGGCGGACGGCCCCTCGCCGGGCCGTGCCCCGCCACGCAGCCCAGGCGAACGCCCGAACGCGAGCATCCAGGCGGTCTGCTGGACGAGACTGCGCTCCGTGCGTTTGGCACCGCCCGGTGCCGCGATCTGGCGCTGATATTCCGCCCGGATCTGGTCATCGGTGAAACCGCTCAGTAGGTCCGGGTCCCCGAGGTGGTTCCGCACCGACCTCGCGATGTTGATCCAATAGGCCGCGGTCATCGGTTCCGCCGCCGGTCCCGGGTCCAGCACCGGCACCGGCACCGGCACCGGCACCGGCACCGGAGCAGTCTGCGCCGTCGGGAGCGACACCGGATCCTGCCGCGCCAGCCCCACGGCCTCCCCCTCCCGGGAGGACATCTCCGGCGCGGCGGCACCGTCGTGATCCGCGGCCGGCGTTCCCGCCGGTGCCAGGTGCTCGGATGCCGACCTCGCCCACTGCCCGAGCGGATGCGGGCCGACAGGCGGGCTGCCGGCGACCGAAGCCGCTGGAACCGCCGTCGGGAAACCCGCCGTCGGGAAACCCGCTGGCAGGGAGCCCGCTTCCGGCAGCGCCGTCGGCCCGGCCGGGGCGGGCGGGATCACCGGCGGGACGCCCGCTGTCCGGGTGGAGTTGTCCACCAGCGTCGACGGGCCCCCCGTCGCGGTGGTCGGCGCAGGCGTGACGTCTGTGGCACCACCGAGTGCGGGACCGGCGGGACCAGCGAAAGGAGGAGCGGGCAACCCGGTTGGGCCCACGGGGCCGGAGGTGGTGGGTTCGCCCGCGGGCGGCGGGGCCGATACCGTCCCGGGGCTCGGCGGGCCCGGAGGATCGGCGGGCCCGGAGGGCGGGCTGGCTGGCGGCGCACCACCCGCCGCCGGATCGCCGCCGTCCGGCGCGCCGGTGCCCACCACCGGGTCACCGGACGGCAGGCCAGGCGCGGGCGGGCCGGCAGGCGGCACACCGCCCCCCGCAGCCACCTCGCCCGGCGGTGGGCTGTCGGCGGGTGGAACCGCTCCCAGGGGGGTGCCGGACTGCGGCTGCGTGGCCGGCGCACCGTCCGGCGGCTGCCCCGCCGGAAGCGGCGACCGAGGGCCGTCGGGAGGCGGGCCGTCCGGGGGCGGACCGGCAGGGGGCAGGCCGCCCCCCGGCGGTTGTTCGCTGGCCGGCGCAACCCCGGCCGGTGGGACGGCAGCAGGAACTGCTCCGCCCGCGTCCGGTCCGCCACCCGCCCCCGGCCCCTCGGCCAGGCCGGGGATCTCCGGGGCCGGTGTCTGGCCGCGGTCGGGTACCGAGCCCGGCACCGCACCGGCGGGATCGGCACCGTCGCCGGCGGGCGGAGGGGTCCCGCCACGGGTGTCGCCGCCCGGGTCGGGGCCACCGGGGGTGAGGGGGCCGCCAGCCGGTGAGACAGCAGGGTCGGCCGGCTCGCCTTTCAGCTCCGCGGTGCCGCCCGTCCCGAGCGGGACAGCCGCGGGATCCGGCACCTCGTCGTCAGAGAGGTCGGTCAGGCTCCAGGCGTCCGCATCGGACGTCTCGGACCACAGGTCCGAATCCGCGACGCTCGCCGCATCCGAATCCGGCAGGCTGGCCGTGTCCGGATCCGGAGCGCCGGCCGTGACCGCACCGGTGCCCGTGCCGGGCTCCACATTCGGATCCGGGCCCGGGTTCGGGCTGGCTCCTGGCGTCGTACCGGCGCCCAGGCCGCCCGGCCCGATCGACCCGACGTCCACGGTGCTCAGATCGAGGTCCGGGGTCTGGGCCATGTTGCGGGCGGACCGCCCCCCGCGCTCGGCCACGAACTCCGCTGCGCCCTCGGCTGCGCCCGCCATCACTCCGTAGGGGTCGAGGACCCACTTCCCGTCCACGATGCCCTTGCCGAAGAAGTCGCCCAGGGTCTCCAGGAACATCGATCCCGAGGTGGTGTTGAACAGTCCCGCCGCGTAGTTGTCGACGCCGCCGGCGACCCCCACGTTCTTGAGTAGATCGTCGAACATGGTCGTCGTCTTCGTCAGGAGCGGCAGGCCGAGGAGGGTGGTCCCCGTGCCGACCAGTGCGTACAGGGTCATGCGGCCGAGTTCCTTGTTGTCCAGCCCCTTGCGCCGGCCGTCCACGATCTGGTCGATCATGGCGATGAGCGAGGACCCCGGCATGAAAAGCATCTGCATCAGCAGGATGCGGAGTTCGACGCGTTTCATCAGGAAGATCAGGAGGGACCGGAGATACCACCGGTAGTACTCCATGAGAGCCAGCGCGTAACCCGCGCCGAAGAAGCCTGACGCCAGTGCCTCCAGGAGCTGGGCCATCATGAAGGCGAACATCGTGATGCCCTGTTTGCGCATGTAGTCCATCTGCAGCGCGGTGTCGTCCAGACTCCTCGCGCCCGTCCTGAGCATCAGCCCGCCCTGCGGCAGCAGATGGGGAGGGTCGATGACGAACTTCGAGGTCTGGCTCACGAACCTGCGCCCCGGGCTGCCGCCGACGGACGACTGCACGGCGCGGACCAGCTCCCGCAGGTCCGGGGAGAGACCGTTGACGACCTGGTCGCCGTAGGTTTTCAGGGCGGCGGCAAGGGCCCACATCATCTGGACGTCGGCCTGGGGCAGGCGCATCCCGGTGAACGCGAAGACCGCGTCGTCCAACGATCTGGACACCTGCCGCCCCTCCCTCCCTCACGCGTGGGCGCGAAGCCCGGGCCGGTCCGGCCGACGGAGCCTCCCGATCGCGGCCTCAGCCGCGATGCCCGCCGGACCCGCCCCAGGCGCCGGCCTGCGTCGTCGCGTCGCCCTCGGTCTGCTCGCCGATGCCCCGCACGACCTGCAGCCGGTCACCCTGCAGGCCGACCGCCTCCCCGAGCGCGCCGAAGATCTGCCCGAAGGAGTCGATCAGCTGCTCGAAGGTTTTCCCCGCGGTCTTGGACATCTCGTCCTCCACACCCGTGGCGAACGGATACCTGGCGAGCGTCTCCGCGAGCTTCAGCGCGAAAAGGGCGAGCGCGTCCTGAAAGGAGAAGAGCGCCGGGACCTTCTCTCCGATCGCGTCACCGTCGTGCCACAGCGGCTCGGCACTCATGTCCAGTTTCCCTTCCGGTCCGGACTGCCCGGCCCGGCCGGCCGGCCACCGGCCTCCGGAATGTTCTGCGTGAACATGTCGAAGAGTTCGGACATGAACTCGTCCGCGTTCTCGGGCCGGGGGATGTCGAGCCCGACGACCGGCACATCGTGAAGGAGGTCCTGGACCATGGCCAGTGCCCGGTCCCGCGCCTTCTGGCGGGCCCGTTCGATGGTCTTCACCAGGATGTCGGCAAGCTCGGCCGGTGGCAGCTCCCGGTAGGCGTCACCGCGAAAAACAATCTTCTTCAGGGTGCCGTGACCGCCTACGGTGACGGTGACCATCCTGGTTCTGTCACTGGCCCGGGAGGTGACGTCGTCGCCCTCCCGCATCATGCGCTGCGCGGCCTCGCCGGTGCGGGCCAGGTTCGCGAGCGCGGTGTCCAGCATCTCGTCGTCGAACGGGTTCATCGCCGAGCCTCCTGCGGTGTCGTCCGGATCGCCCGCCGCCGGGCCTGGTCAGCGCCGCCGGACACGGCCGCCGCGGCCTGGTGCCGAGGTGGGCAGGTCCGGGTCGCGGTACGGGGAGTCCTCGTGTGTCGGTGTGTCGTCGCGGCCGACGACAGCCGGGCCGCATTCGGGATCGGTGCCCCAGACCTCCTCGTCCTCGGTCAGCCAGGTGTTGCGCTGGCGTTCCCGCGACTGGCCCGCGCCCCCCATCGGTGCCCCGCCGCCCATGCCCATCGGCATGGGCATGAACGGCATCCCGCCCGCCTGGCCGGCGGCCGCGGCGCCGGTTCCGCCCGCGGTCGGTCCCGTGCCCACACCGGGGACGACGAGGCCCTCCGTCCCAGGCAGGTTGACGCCGGACGTGCCGAACCCACCGCCGGCGCTGCCGACGGCCCGGGTCATCGGCTGACGGATGTCCCCGACCGCCGTCCCCGAGCCTGCGCCGCCGGGCGACACCGGAGTCACGTCCAGACCGTCGATCCTGGTGGGGAACTGCGTGCTCGGCGTGGGTCCGGGCAGCCCACCCAGGCCTCCGCCGCCGAACCGCGGAACCTCCAGTCCTCCGCCCAGCCCTGAGGTGCCCGGAGGGAGCAGGCCCGCGTCACGAAGGGCCTCCAGATCCGCGTCGCCGAGCGGGAGGCCGTCGAGCAGGCCTTCGCGTTGCAGGGTCCCGAGCTGTTCGGGAGTGAGGTCGCCGAGATTGCGCAGGCCGTCGGTGTCGAAGCCGGCTTCGCGGAGCGCCTCGGCCTGGGCGGGGGTCAGCGGGTGGGAGTCGAGCAGCCCCGCGTCCGCCAGCTCGCCGAGCTGGGCCGGGGTCAGGTCACCCAGGCTGCTCGGCCTCCCCAGGGACCCGCCCCCAAGCCCGCCAAGCCCACCAAGCCCGCCGCCGGCGCCGAACCCGCTGCCGGTGCCGGTGCCGGGCTGTCCTCCGAGGCCGCCCCCGAGGCCGCCAAGCCCACCGACGCCGCCACCGAAACCACCGCCTACAGAACCACCCCCAGGACTGCCGAGGCCACCGCCACCTTCCAGGCCACCGAGACCACCAAGAACACCACCACCGCTCTCCAGACCACCAGGATCACCACCCCCAGGGCCACCGAGACCACCACCAAGACCAGGGCCACCGAGACCGCCGCCGGTCTCGAGACCACCGAGACCACCACCCGCGCCGAGACCACCACCCGCGCCAAGGCCGCCGAGGCCTCCGAAGCCTTTACCCAGGTTGCCGTTCAGGTCACCGAGACCCTTGCCGATCCCACCCGCGAGACCTTCCAGCTCCAGGCCCATGTTCTTGTCGAGGCCCTTGAAACCGGCGCCGATGTTGTCGTTCAGGTCCTTGAAGAGGTCACTCAGGTCATTCGGGCCACCGGAGCCCAGGCCGCCGCCTCCCGGTGGGCCGGCCGGCCGACTGGGGGGCATCGTCGGCAGGTTGACGAGGGAGGCCGTCCTGGCGAACTCGGCCCGCATCTTCTTCGCTTTCTCCAGCGTCGGCGCGAAACTGTTCTGCACCCGGTTCGCCCAGTTCGTCCGGATCGCCTGGTCGATGGCGATCCACGAGGGCTCGCGCAGCACCGGAAAATCTCCGACGACACCGCTCCACTCCGGGAAGCGGATGTACATCTCACCCCAGACATCTTCGTCGTCGGTGAGGCCTGCCTCGTGCAGGCCCCGCCCGCCGCGGATGTCCCCGGTGTCGAACAGGCCGCCGGAGGCGTTCCGGTTGTTGGGCTCGTAGGTGTCGAACACATAGGCACTGTTGAACATCGCGGAGATCAGTACGGCGGGCTGGATCCAGACATTTCCCGGCTCACCGGGCGGCAGCGGCCGGGCGTCGACCTGCTCGCCCTGCCAGTAGCGCAGGTCGAGGTCCAGCTGGGTCAGGAAATCCCGCGCGGCGGCGAGTGAGTTCTGGAGCGGAACCTCCCACTCCTTGATCTCGCGCGCCAGGTCGACGACTCCCCGGCGGGCCTCCCACACCCGGTCCCGGAAGGCCTGTGCGGAGGAACCGGAGAACTCCACCGACTTCGTGTCGATGCCGGTGATGTCGACGGTCAGATCGTCATAGACCTTCTGCGCGAAAGCAGCGATGCCCTGCAGCGCGAGGCTGACGCCCTCCAGGCTCCGCACGTCGAACACGGATTCCGAATTACCACCGATAAGCAACGGCAGCATGACCCGGAGGTTCTCCCAGGCGCTGCCGATCTTCTGGAACGGGCTGCCGTCGGCCTTCGCCGGGGTCGGCGAGTTCCGTTTCGACTCGCTGTCCAGCTCACCCTTGGCGCCGAACCACACCCGGAGCCACTCGATGTTCGAGCCCCAGTCAGCGGTCATCCACCGCCAGAAGACGACCGAGTTGTTGAGATAGGCCGGCTTGTGGCTGCCGTTGGTCTTGTAGGCCTCCTGGCGTGGCTCGGCGATCAGCCAGGGCGGTCCCTGCGCCCGGATGTTGTCCGGGCGCAGCTGGGGGTCGAGAACACCTCCCGGGGCCGCCTGCTGGCCCCCGCCGCCAGGCGCGGCCGCGGGCTGGCCGCCCGCGCTCCCCGCGCCGAGGGTGTGGCCGAAGACCTCCCTGACGACGTCCTCGATCTTCCCTTCGTCACCGACCGCCATCGTCAGGCGCCCGTTCCCGCGCCGGGCGGCCTGCCCGTGCCGGAACCACCTCCCGGAGCGGGCAGGCCGCCACCGGTTCCCGCGCCACCGCCGACGCCACCGCCGACGCCACCGCCGAGGCCGGCACCACCGCCTCCGGAGCCGCCGGCGGGAGGGAAGTACGCGCCGAACTCGCTGGCGGTCATGGCGTTCCGCTCCTCCACCGAGTCCGTCTCCTCGAGGAGGTACTGCGTGCCCCAGGTGATGCCATACGCACCGGAATGGACGACACCCATCCGTTCGACGATCTTCTGCCGGGTGGTGTCCAGCGCCTTCAGGAGGGCCACGCCCTGCACGAAACCGCCACTGCCGACCTTCAGCGGGAAGGGCTCGCCCAGGGAGAGGAAGGCCCGCTCGTGGGGATCCCACTGGTAGCCGACCAACCGGGTGTCGATTTCGGCCACCATCTCGCCGTACTTTTTGTTCCAGGCTATGAGCCTCGGGTCGCTGAATTCCAGCTGCATGTCGGCGCCTACCGTCTGTTTCGGTCACTGGGCGAGAGAGTTGCCCGGCGGGCCCGCGATCGGGAGGGGTGCGCGGGCCCGCCGGGCGGTCCGTACACGGCAGCGGAACAGCCGTGCGAGAAGCAGCCGTATGCGGTCGGCCGGCCGTCAGATGGAGACGCCGTCGCCGAAGGCGACAGCTCCCTTGAGGTCACCGAGCAGGTAGTTGTCGTGGATCCAGCCCAGGCGTTTCGTGCCGTCGGCGATCGAGGCGCTCATCTGCGCCTGACCCTCGTTCCAGAGGCTCTGCGCCCGCAGGTAGACCTCCGGCGCCTGCCCTTCGTTGGCGGTCAGGAAGGTGGCGATCTTCACTTCCAGGTCGTCCAGCGAGGCCATCAGCAGGGTGTGGACCTTCGCGAGCTCGTCGGCGGTGTCAAGAGCACCGTTCGGGTTGAAGTTGTACGTGGCCATGACCGCGTCACCGACCCGTGGTGAACACGGTCGCGCCGATCGTCGGCTGGGTGGCCACCGGCGGGAGAGCCCAACCGGAGCCGGCCTGCAGTGCCTCGTCGTCGGCGATGTCGGTGATCTTGGCGTATTCGGCCATCGACGCGTTGAGCATGTTGAGCCCCTGCTGCACCTTGGTGAAACCGTCCATCCAGTTCCGCATGGCGTTGCGGTACTCGGTCGCCGCCACACCGCCCCAGTGGCCGCCGATCTCGATCTCCGCGGTGGCGACCGTCTGGGCGATGACGGCGCACTCGTCCTGGCATTTGTCGAACGCGACGATCATCGCGTTGGTGGTTACCTCGTCCTTGACGAGAATGGGCACCGCCATGCGTCAGCCTCCTGTTTCCGTCCGGTGGTCTCCGGCACCGTTCGGTGCCGGGGACGAAGGTGGGTGCCCGGGGAACATCACCGCGCCTGGATCAGGCCGAGCGTGGGTCCCCTGGGCAGGAGCAGCGGCAGCTGGCGGGGGACGGCCACCGCCTGCTCGATCCGGTAGCCGAGTGCCTCGACGGCGTCGGGGGCGAGTGGGAAGGCCGTCCCACTGCCGTCGATCAGCAGGCTCTGCTGGTCCTCGGCGGGCAGGTCCGCGTCGGGGACGAGCAGAGCACCCCGCCCGGCGCGTACCTGGACCGCAGCCGGCAGCTGGCCGGCATCGTCCGGGCCCGCCGCGCCGGCCGCCGCGGGCAGCGGTGCCAGCGCGAGGTCCAGCACGGTGTCGTCCGTGGCGGCGGACGGCGGGAGACCGCCGGCGCCCGCCTCCGGCGTCTCGCCCCCGCCGGCGCCCCGCGCGGGTGCCGCACCGGCCCCGGTGCCCGCGCGGGGCGCCGGCGGGACGGCCCGCACACCGGGGGACTCGGCACATGCCGCCTCGCCGGCGAGCGGCTCGACGAGGGCGGGCGGGCGCGCCGGCAGCAGGTGCTGTGCCTCGGGCAGCTCGACGAGCGGGACGGACACCAGGTCCGCGGCCGTGGCGGGCCGGGTCGCGGAGCTGCCCGCCTCCGCCTGGGCGAGCTGGAGCTGGATGGTGGTGAGCGGCGCGAGGCCGTCCGCGAGCAGGATGTAGTACGCCGTGCTCTCCTCGGAGCCGAAGATCGAGAAGATCTCGCCGACGGGGACCTCGCGGCCGCCGACGACGCGACCGGGCGAGCCTCGCCCCGCGACCGCGACCGGTGCGAGGTCGGGCCCGGCCGCGAGCAGCTCCAGCCAGGCCGCGGGCACCTCGATCGGAGTGGCGGCGCCGTAGCCCAGCACGTCGGCGACCCACGGGCGGGTCATGGCCAGCCGCTGGCCGCGCCACAGCAGGTACTCCCGGCCTTCGGAGGAGACGAACAGGCTCTCGTCGGGCCCGATCCTGGCCGGCGCCCGCGGGCTGCCGATGTCGACGACGATTGGAGCACCCGTCCCGTCGCCGGCGCAGGCCCGCCACACACCCGTGTTCAGCGCGTCGGCCGGGGGAAGCACCTCCGGGCCGTCCGGTATCCCGATCGGGGCACCGCGGGGCACGCCGGCCAGCCGGGACCCGGCCACCACCACGGGGCTGACGGCCCCGTCGACGAACAGGCGCGCCGACGCGGCGTTGCGCACCGGGCGCAGCACACCGCCGACGAACAGGTACTGGGCGCCGCTCGATCTGTCGACAACGAGGGAGCCGGGCGCTCGCCAGGCCGTCGACCCGCCGGGAGACAGGTACGCCCAGCCGGCCACGCCGGCGAGCATCAGGGCGGCCAGCACGAGGCCGCCGAGCAGACCGCGGGTGTCACGCCGGGTCGGCGACTCGAGCGCGTCGGGATCGGCGCGGACGAGCGCGCTGGTGAGACGGGCCGTCAGGCAGCTCTGCGCGTCGACCTGGTCACGGCGGGACTGCATGTCAGGTCACCACCGAGCGCACCAGCGTGATGCCGCCGAGGACGGACACGACCAGCGGCACGGCCAGCACCAGGGCACCGGTGTGCGCCCAGTCGCCGAGCCGGCCCCAGATCGGCGTGAGCCGGCGTCGGCCGAGAACGTGGGTGACGCCGGCACAGACCAGGGCCAGGGCCAGCGTCAGCCAGAGGGCCACCTGGTCACCGGTCCGTCCCGGCCCCAGCGCGAGGGAGGCGAGCACAGCGAGCAGCCCGGCGCCGGCCGGCACTCCCAGCGCCACCCGGTGCCAGACACTGGTCATCGGGCGCAGGACCAGCAGCTGCGCGAGCGCGGCGAGGACGACGAGCGTCGCCGGCACCCAGCCGGGCGAGAACGCGAGCCGGACCAGCGCGGCGCCCGACAACGCCCCGCAGGCCGCGTGCAGGGCGGTCATGTACCGGTCGGCCAGCGCGGTGCGGGCGAGCACCTCCTCGCCGGGCTCCGGGTCCAGGTCGTCCTGCAGCTCGTCCGGCTCGACGGGCAGCGGTGGCAGCTCCATCCCGGCGAGCTTGAACCCGGCCATCGGCACCATCGGCCGCGCCGCGGCGGCGGCGACCAGCCACAGCGCCGCCGAGCGGGTCCACGACAGGTCCACCGCCGATCTGAGCCAGCCGGCCAGGACCGCGGCGAGGGCCAGGAGGAACACCGCGACGCCGACCTGCAGCAGGGCTTCCAGCCCGGAGGCCGCGATCAGCAGGCACAGCGCGACGAGGCCGCCGACCAGCGCGGCGGTCATGATCATGCCCGCCGCCGACGGGGGGTCCAACCGCGGCCCGGTGTCGGCGAGGGCCAGCACGACCCCCTCGACCGCGGCGGCGACCGCCGCGCAGCCGAGGACGGCGGCCATCGCCCCGTCCCGCAGCGCCCGGCCGGCCACCACCGTCCCGGCGAAGAGCACTGCCGCCACGACCGCCAGGGCCGCGCCGCGCCCCGCGCCCACGACGCCGACCCCGGTGGCCCCGCCCGGCAGGGGAAGGGCGAGCACCGTCGCCAGCAGCGTGGCCAGGGTCGCCAGCGAGGCGACCCTGGTGGCACCGGGCCGCCACCGGCCGGAGCGGGTGCGCATCCCGGTGGCGACGCCGTCGATCAGGTCGTCGAAGTCCAGCGGCGGCAGCTGGTCGGAGCGGGGCCGGACGCACACCATGTCGCCGTCGAGCAGGCCGAGGTCGGAGACGGTGAGGTCATCGTCGAGCGGGGCCTCGCCGAGCCGCTGGACGACCCAGCCGCTGTGCTCCAGCCCGCGGTCGGCCAGGTCCTCGCCGAGGCTGCGCAGCAGCGCCGGCGCCAGGTCGGAGAGCGGGATGTGCGCGGGCACGGACAGGTCGACCTGGCTGGTCGGGCCGACGACGAGGAGGCGGCACACCTCCGTCGTGCTGGTCTGTCCCATGCTCTCCGCACGGCCACCGCGACGAGGTCGGTTCATGCATGTGACGCACACCACACAGGCGGTGCCGCCGTGGGTCGTGGGGCAGCCGTGTAGGAGATATGTCCACGGTTGCCTTCCGCCGGCCCACCCGCCGCACCGGGCCGGAGATGCCCCACGGGGAGATCTCGCTCCAGGAGCCGCCCGCCGTTCCGGAGGTGCAGACCGGCGGCATGCGCATGCTCATCATGGTGGTTCCGATGGCGCTGATGTCGGGCGCCATGATGTTCATGTTCATGGGTCGGGCGATGTCCGGCCCCATGGGCATGGCGATGATGGGCGTGATGGTCCTCGGCATGGCCGGCATGGGTGCGGGCCAGTTCGTGATGCAGTCCGGCGACCGCCGGCAGAAGATCGGCGGCGAGCGCCGGGACTACCTGCGCTACCTCTCCCGGACCCGGCGGCAGGTCCGGGGCCACGCGGAGAAGCAGCGCCAGGCGCTCGCCTGGCGGCACCCGGAGCCGGAGTCGCTGTGGTCGGTGGCGATGACCAGCCGGCTGTGGGAACGCCGGCCGGCGCACCCCGACTTCTGCGAGGTGCGCCTCGGCACCGGGGACCAGCGCCTCGCCGTCGCGCTCGCGCCGTTGCAGACCAGCCCGGTGGAGGATCTCGAACCGGTGGCGGCGAAGGCACTGCGCCGGTTCACCCGGGCGTACACGACGGTGCCACGCCAGCCGGTCGCCCTCTACATCCGCGGCTTCGCGCGGATCCGGGTGGACGGGGAGCGCGAGGCCGCCCTCGGTCTCGCCCGCGCCGTGCTCGCCCAGCTCGCCGCCTTCCACGCCCCCGACGAGCTGCAGATCGCCGTCTCCGCCTCGGCGGAGCACGCCGACGAGTGGAGCTGGGTCAAATGGCTCCCGCACGCCCAGCACCCGGCCAACCAGGACGCCGCCGGCCCGGTCCGGCTGTTCGGGAACTCGCTGGAGGACGTCGAGCGGCTGCTCGGCCAGGCCTTCGGCGAAAGATCCCGCTACGACGCGAGCGCCACGCCCTCGCCGGCCGAGCCGTTCGTCGTCGTGGTCAGCGACGGCGGCCGGATCTCCCCCGGCTCGCGGTTCCTGCTCTCCGGCTACCGCAACGCCGTCCTGGTGGACTTCGACGGGCATCCCCCCGGCAGCAACGAACGCCGTGTGCTCCACCTCGACGTCACCGACACCGACGTCGAGGTCCTTGAACGCGACCGGGTGGGACGCGAGGTGCGCAGGCGGCTCGCGGCACCGGACCGCCTCTCCCGCACCAGGGTGACGACGCTCGCCCGGCTGATGGCCCGGCACAGCGCGGGCGAGAACGCCGAGCCGACCAGCGACGGACTGACCCGCGACCTCGACCTGCCGGATCTGCTCGGCCTCGGCGACCTGGAGCGGTTCGACCCGTTGGCCCGCTGGCAGGCCGCCCAGGGCGCCGCCCGGCTGCGGGTGCCGATCGGGGTGGCGGCCGACGGCTCCCCGATCGAGCTCGACATCAAGGAGTCGGCCGAGAACGGCATGGGGCCGCACGGCATGCTGATCGGCGCCACCGGCTCGGGCAAGAGCGAGCTGCTGCGCACCCTCGTGCTCGCGCTGGCCGTCACCCACTCGTCCGAGACACTGAACTTCGTGCTCGTCGACTTCAAGGGCGGCGCGACCTTCGCCGGGCTGGACCGGCTGCCACACGTGTCGGCGACCATCACGAACCTGGCGGACGAGGCCGCGATGGTGGACCGGATGCGGGCCGCGGTGCACGGCGAGCTCGTCCGCCGGCAGGAGCTGCTGCGCGCCGCCGGCAACTTCAGCTCGGTGCGTGACTACGAGCAGGCCCGTGCCCAGGGCCGGCCGCTGGCACCGCTGGCGACACTGTTCGTCGTCATCGACGAGTTCAGCGAGCTGATCGCGGCGCACCCGGACTTCGTCGAGCTGTTCGTCATGATCGGCCGGCTCGGGCGCTCGCTGGCCGTCCACCTGCTGCTCGCCTCGCAGCGGCTGGAGGAGGGCCGGATCCACCAGGTCGAGGGCCACCTCTCCTACCGCGTGGTGCTGCGGACGTTCTCGGCGATGGAGTCGCGGGCGGTGGTCGGCGTGCCCGACGCCTACGAGCTGCCGCCCGCCCCGGGCAACGGCTACCTGCGCTCCGACGTCGCGACGATCACCCGGTTCAAGGCCGCCTACGTCTCGGGCCCCTACCGGCTGCGCTCCACCCGCGTCCGCCAGGACGTCATCGAGAGCCAGGTGCTGCGCTACGACACCCGGCACGCGCCGGTCGTCGTCCGCGAGTCGGCGCCGGACGAGCCCGAGCCGGCCGACGGTGCCAGCACGGTGATGGAGGTGCTGGTCGACCGGCTGGTCGGCCAGGGCCCGCCGGCGCACCCGGTCTGGCTGCCGCCGCTGGAGCAGCCGCCGACACTGGACCAGGTGCTCCCCCCACTGCTGCCCGACCCCGAGCACGGGCTGCGGCCGGTCGCCACTACCGAACGGCTGAAGGTACCCATCGGGATGATCGACAAGCCGTTCGAACAGATCCGGGACCTGCTGGTGGTCGACCTCGGCGGGGTCGGCGGGCATCTCGGCATCGCGGGCGGCCCGCAGAGTGGCAAGAGCACCCTGCTGCGGTCGCTGGTCTGCTGCCTGGCGCTCACCCACTCCCCCGCCGAGGTCCAGTTCTTCTGCCTGGACTTCGGCGGCGGCGCCCTCGCCGGCCTCGCCGACCTGCCGCACGTCGGCAGCGTCACCGGCCGGCACGACCCCGACCGGGTCAACCGGACGGTGGCCGAGGCCGTCGCCGTGCTCACCGACCGGGAACGACGGTTCGCCGCCCTCGGCATCTCCGGCATGCCCGCCTACCGGGAGGCGGTGGCCGGCGGCCGGGTGCCCGAGGAGGAGTTCGGCGACCTGTTCCTGGTCGTGGACGGCTGGTTCACCCTGCGCCAGGAGTTCGAGCAGGCGGAGGAGGCCGTCCGCGACCTCGCCGGCCGCGGGCTGAACTACGGCGTGCACCTCGTGCTCACGGCGGGCCGCTGGTCGGAGGTCCACCACGGCATGCGCGACAAGATCGGTTCCCGGCTGGAGCTGCGGCTCGGCGACCCGGTCGAGTCGGGCATCGACCTGCGGGCCGCCGCCGCGGTCCCCCGTGCACCGGGGCACGGGCTCACCGACCGCAAGCTGTACTTCCTCGCCGCCCTCCCGCGGATCGACGGCTCCGCCTCGGTGGACGACCTCGCGCACGGCACCCGCAACCTGGTGTCCGCCGTCGAGGACTCCTGGCCCGGCCCACGGGCGCGCGGGGTCCGCACGCTGCCGGCCCGCCTGCCGGTGGCGCAGCTGCCCGACCCCCAGGGCGCGCGGGTCGCGTTGGGCGTCGACGAGAGTCGCCTCGAACCCGTCTGGCACGACTTCGACGCGAACCCGCACCTCACCGCGCTCGGCGACAACGAGAGCGGCAAGTCGAACCTGCTGCGCCTGATCGCGCGGGCGATCACCAGGGCCTACACCCCCGCCGAGGCCCGGATCATGGCGGTCGACTACCGGCGCCGGATCTTCGACGACATCCCGGACGACTACCGGCTCGGCTACTCCGTCTCCCCGGACAGCACCACCGCGACGGTCAGGGACGCCGTCGCCGGGCTCACCCCGCGCATGCCCGGCCCGGACGTCTCTCCCGAGCAGCTGCGCCGCCGCGACTGGTGGAGCGGACCGCGGCTGTTCCTGCTCATCGACGACTACGACCTGCTGGCCGGGCCGGAGAACCCGCTGGCCAGCCTGGTGCGGCTGCTGCCGCAGGGCGGCGACATCGGGCTGCACGTGGTCCTGACCCGAGCGGCCGCCGGCCTGATGCGCATGTCGATGGATCCGGTGCTGCGCCGCCTGCAGGAACTCAACACTCCCGACATCGCCTTCTCCTGCCCGCGCTCGGAGGGCCCCCTGCTCGGCGGCACCAGACCGCGGAGCCTGCCGCCGGGCCGGGCACTCGTCTGCACCCGGCGCGGCAGCCAGCTGATCCAGACCGGCTTCGTCCCCGCCGCCGACGCGGACGTCTCCCCAGCCTCCAGCTGACGCCGCCCTCGCCCGTGGCGGCTCGGCGCACACGCGAGGTGAACCGTTCGCCGGCAGGGCCCGTGTTCACAGGCAGAGGGATCCGACCCGTACCGGGCCCGTGGCGGTCCGCCATCACGGGCCCGGCCGCGGAGCGGCACCCCGACTGGTCCGTGTGAGGAGCGCAGTGTGAGGGACGCCGACACCGAGCCTGCATCCGTCGAGGCCGATCCTGCCGAGCTGAAGCCTGCCGAGCTGAAGCCTGTCGAGCTGAAGCCTGTCGAGCTGAAGCCTGTCGAGCTGAAGCCTGTCGAGCTGGAGCCTGCCGACGCCGGGCTCGGCCTCGACCTCGACGCCGGGCTCGTGGCGGACTGGCACCGGGCGCTGCTCACCCTGGCCGGCGTCCTGCCGGACGAACTGGTCACCCGGGCGCGCGGCTGGCTGGCCGAGGGACGTCTCCTCGACCTCACCCGCGCGGTCACCTTCGCCCTCGTCGCCGGCCGGTTCGCCGCACCCGGCGAGGTGGTGGACCTGCTGGGTCGGGAGTCCGGCGCCGCGGGCGCGGACAACGCGCTGCTCGGACTGCTGGAATCCGCACCGGCGGAGCCCGCCGCGGTGACACCCTGGCGGTTCTGTGCCGCCGAGCCGGGCCCGGCCGCGCCGTGGGCGTTCCTGCCGCTGGACCTGACCACCGGGCAGGGCATGCCCGTCGGGAGATCCGGGGCGATCGACCGCGCGATGATCGAGGCGGTACGCGCCGAGCCGGGCGCTGCCGGGCTCTGGCGCGCCTGGCGCCTGGCGGCCGGGAACTCCCCCTGGCCGCGGCCGCGCCGGGTGTTCGTCGTGACCGCCCGGCTCGCGGACGAACCCGTGCTGCCCGCGGACGGATCCACACCGCCCGCGGGCGAACCCGCACGGCCCGTGGGTGGGCTCGCCGCCATGGCGGGGCGGCTCCAGGCCGCGCTGGCAGCCGTCGACGAGCCCGACCCGCAGGTCGAGGTCTGCCTGGCCGGCGGCGAGGCGCCCGCCTACCAGGTGCTCGCCCGCACCGGCGGCGCGCTGCTGTGGGCCCTCGAACCCGCGGTGCCGATCTCGGTGGCCCGGGTGTTCGACGAGGTCGACCCGCAGGACGGACCCCGCTTCGCCGTGGACCGCCCCCGGGTCGACGGCACCGACCAGGCGCGGATCGCCGCCTACCTGGACGCCGGCGTACCGGTGCTCGGGACGTCCACCACCATGATCGACATCGTCGAGCCGGGGCGCGGTGTGGTGGTGCCACTGACGTTCCGGACCGACGGCAGCTGGGTGTGGACGGACGCGGTCAGCTACTACCTGACGGCCTACGGCCTCGCACCCGATCCGGATCTGCTCCGGCACGCGCTGGGGGCCGGCCCGCCCAGCCCCGTCGACGAGGTCGCCCTGCACCGGGTGCTCGCCGACCTCCTCCGACTGGAGGAGCCCCCGGCCGTGGACGCCCCTCCCGCGACGGCCGACCCGGTCTGGTATGTGCCGGGCCTGAGCGGTGACGCAGGTGCCGACAGGGTCACCGGGGTCGGAACGGCCACCGGAGGCCAGGCCCTTGCCGGCGTCGGCCCGACCACCGGAGTCGGAGCGGTCACCGAGGTCCGCCGCGCATGAGTTGCCCTGTGTCAAGCCGCCACTTGCCGAGCTTGATCGGCGACCGTTCTTTGGTCTTGTTTGAGGACTGTCTGGAGTGCGCCGTGGGCGGTGGGGTCGTAGGGGACGCCGTCCTGCCAGC
>NZ_JBFLUG010000146.1:0-17268 GCF_041008525.1 Parafrankia sp. FMc2
GAAGAATGTGAAGAACGATAACGCCGGGAAAGTCGCCGCCCGCACTGTCGACGAACTGCGCGACAGCGTCAAGAAGGCGTTCGCTCGCCTCTTGGCCACACCGGAGATTATCCGAGGCTTCTTCCGACCTCCAGACCTGTCCTACATCAATATTCCACTAACTTAGTTTTCTCTTAGTATATCGGATATGCATACTAGGCTCGCTTATCTGTTGGCGAGCGGTCAGCGGGCGGTACATCATCGATATCACGGCGGCAGGCGAATGTCGGGCGAGCGGTCCAATGCCCTCGCGGCAGGGAAAAGAATTCGCGGGCCCCCGGGAAAGGTGGTGTTTGCCATGTCCAGAATCAATGGTGACCGGCGGGTGCGGCGAATTCGTTTCCAGGCGGCCCGGGTGCGGGTTCCGCTGTGGATGCTGCTGCTGGCGGTGGCCGGCAAGGCGCTGGTCCTGAGCGTCCGGTGGTGCTGGCGGCACCGGGTCGCGGTGGTCGTGGCGCTCGGCCTGGTGCTGTTCGTCCACTGTTTCGGGCCGCTGGGCCTGGTTGCGCTTCTCGTCGGCCTCGTCCTGGCCGCGATCGTGTGGCGGAGGGCCCACCACCGGTCCTTCAGCCTGCTGATCTGGTGGGTGTGGGGCCGGGCGCGACTCGCGTTCGTCTACCGTCGGCGCTGGCGGCCCGCGATGGTCCACACCGGCCTGGCGATCCGCACGCCGATCTCGAGCGGGGATCAGGTGATCTTCGACGAGTACTTCCCACGGATCCGCGCGATCCAGACGGCCCCCGGGCTGGACATCCTGCGGGTGGAACTGCTCCCCGGGCAGACCCCGGACGAGTGGGCGGAACAGGCCGAGGCGCTGCGGCACGTGTTCCGGGCGTGGGACTGCGAAGTACATGCTGAAGTGCACCGGTTCATCAGGTTGCGATTCCGGCGCCACGGCGTCATCCACCACAGCGCAGCCTCTGATGCCCTCGGCTCGCCGGAGGCGCCCAGGATCCCGCCGCGCCGGCTGAAGACGAAGCAGTCTGTCTCCGGCTGGCCGGCGAGCCCCACCCACCCGGGAACCGTCCGCACGGGGTGCGCACAACGGTCGGAGCCCGTGATGACCGGTGGGTGGATCCCGGATCTCAGCCCCTACGCGAACCTCGAAGGGGCCGGCGAGGACGAGGACGGCGACGCTGCCGGCTGGCGTCGCCGGCATGAGGCCGCGTGACCTCACCGGTTCCTCCCACTTGTGGTCCGGCGTCCGGGCGTGCCTCAGTCGCCGCCAGGACGGATCGGCTTGGTCGGGTTTCAGGGCGCCGCCGACAGCAGCGCGCGTACCTCCATGAGCGCGAAGCCGAGAAGGTTCAGACCGGGCCAGGCGCTCGGGCGGCTCGCCCGCTCGTCCTCGGATGCAAGGCCGATGCCCCAGATACGGTCGAGCGGGCTTGCCTCGACCAGTGTCCGGCGGCCGGTTCCGACGAGGTACTCCCGCAGTGCGGGGTGCTGGCTGAACTTGGCGCTGTTGCCGCGCACGACGATGTCGTAGCGGCGGCGAGTCCAGGTCTCCTCGTCGAAGTCGCGGATCTGGCGGCCGAGCGCCTTCGCCTCACCTGGGCTCGCGGCTGCGAGTACCCGTTCGGCGGTTGCGTCGTCGCCGAACAGCCTGGATTTCTGTTCCATCATGAAATGCTCGGCGCTTCGATAGTCGGTACCGCCGACGGTGAAATCGACCGGCCACCACTGACTGAGGCAACCTTTCCCGACGCCGCCGCCCGGCGGTGGGCGGTGACCCCAGAAGAAGAGGAGCTTCGGAAGCCTGTCCTCCGCTTCCAGCCGGCGAAGGTCTCCCACCGATCGGGGCTGTACGTCGATGCTGGGCATGGGGTGAAGTTGTCAGGTTTCAGCCGTGCCGGCCACTGCTTTGCCGCTTGCTCCTGGACACGACCTGCGCCCAGGTGACGGTCGGCGCATCGTGCGGGCAGTCCTGCGGGTGGTCGGGATCCGGCCGCGGCCAGCGGCTCGTGCGTCGCTGAGTAACCAGATGATAGTTATTGGTGGCGGGAGCGAGGTCTGGTGTTGTGCGCTGCCCGGAGTGGATGACGACGGCGACTGGGGTGAGAGTGGCGCGCACGCTTCACGAGACGCTCGGGGACTGCGTCCGGCGGCTGGAACGGTACACCCGCGGGCAGCGCATCGGGGAGCAGAACACGAAGGCCAGCCTGATCGAACCAGTCATCGAAGCGTTGGGGTGGGACATCCACGACCTCGACGAGGTCAACCGGGAGTACCGGTACGGCGGGTCGGCGAACCCCGTCGACTACGCGCTGCTTCTTCGCCGCCGGCCCTGCCTGTTCATCGAGGCGAAAGGCCTCGGTGAGGACCTCGGTCAGCTGAGGTGGGCGACGCAGATTCTCAGCTACGCCACAGCTGCCGGGGTGCGGTGGGTCGTCCTGACGAACGGCGCGGAGTGGCGCATCTACAACGCGCACGCCCCGGTCCCCGTAGAGCAGAAGCTCTACCGGACGGTCCGTCTCGCCGACGGTGCCGACGAGGCGGCGCGCGTTCTGGAGTTGCTGGGCAAGGACGTGCTGGGCAGCGACCGAATCGAGCAGCTGTGGCGGTCCGAGTTCGTCGACGGGCAGGTCGTGTCGGCGCTCGCGGAGCTGTTCGACGGAGGGGAACCGGCGCCGGAGATCGTCGCGCTGGTCCGCCGCCGAACGCCCAGCCTCACCGAGTCCGAGGTGCGGGACACGCTGATCCGGGTCCGCGCGGCCTTCGACGTCCCCGAGGCGGTTCCGTCCTCCCGTGTGGTCCCGACGCCCCGGGGGGCCTACCCGGCCGCTTCGAACGGCTCCGTAGGTGTCCCCGCTTCATCGGGACGGGAAGCCGGGGCGAAGAGCTCAGATTCCTCCGGGGCGGACGTCCATGATGATCGTTTGCCGGGCGCGCCGACCGGTGTGGAGGCGTCCGAGGCCATGCCGCTGTCGGCGGATCCGGCCCGGGTGACACGGGTGGAGCGGGATCTGGGCCTGGCTGATCTCATCGCCGCGGGGCTGGTGCGGGTGGGCGGTGCGCTGACCGCTCGATATCGCGGCCAGCAGCGGGAGGCGCAGGTGCGCTCGGACGGGATGGTCAGTTTCGGTGGGCAGCGTCTGTCGCTGAGCGCGGCGGGGGCGGCGGTGAAAGTGGACATCGCCGGGCCGGACCTGCCGGCGACCGCCCGGCCGACGGACGGCTGGGAGTTCTGGAAGGCGCCCGACCCGAGGAGCGGAAAGCTCGTGAGCCTCAAGCGGCTGCGCCGAGATTTCGTCCAGTCCCGCCCGGACCGTTCCGCATAGCCTCAACTGCGCCCACACCACGCCGGGGGCCTCATGTCTGGCGGGGCTCGTCCTCGGTGACGCGGCCTCCGACATCGGCGTGGCCGGGCGCGCCCGGCTGGGCGTGGATGACGGAGCCCTGCCCGTGGTGAATGCGCAGGCGACGGCCGAGCGTGGCGGGATCGTCGTCCAGGCTGAGGCCGTCGGCGAGGACCGCGGTGAAGACCCGCTTCGCCAGCCCCCACCGACTCGCGTCCGCCATCGCGGCCGGGTACTTCTCGGCGAGCCGGCCCAGCTCCTTGAGCAGGGTCGGAACACGGGCGCTGGCCGGGTGCAGCCGGTCGGCGGTGCCGAGGAAGCACAGGAAATCCTGGATGATGTCCAGGCCGTGCGCGGCGAGACCCCAGGCGTCGACCTGCCGGGGCGCCACATAGTTCATGAACAGGTTGTGGACGTCACCGCTGCGCCAGCGGGTCGGGTCGGGCCGGAACAGGTACTCGGCACGGACGTGCAGCAGGAGCGTGATGCGATCACGCCACCGCCGGCCGGGCCCGTTGCCGTCCGTGCCGTCGCTCTCACCGTTCGGGGCACGGCCTTCCGTAGCGGCCCATGCGGCGAACTCGTCGATTACAGCCTGACGCGGACGATGCACCCGGCGATCTATCGAAGGCCTCCGTGTCGGGATCCGGCGCCTCCGCCTGGGTACCGGCCCTGGGCCGCGAACGGTCTGTGGCTGCGGCGTGGCCGCCTTCGCCCGCCGCTACCCGGGCCGGTCGGCGGCCACCTCTTCGCGGGTGCGCAACGAGGCGAGGTCGGCGGCGGCTCGGCCGAACGCCCATCCCTCGCCGTCGGTCGCGCTCACGGCCTGGGAGAAGATCTCCGGGAACATCGTCTCGGTTGTCTCCCGGACGACGTCGTCGCGGGCGGCGAGCACGGGCAGCAGCGATCCCTCTCCCGTCTCGGTGGCGGCCTGCGCGCTCGCCTCCTCGGTCGCGGCCCTCAGGCGTTGGTCGATCCGGATCGCGAACGAGGCGAGAAAGGACTGCCGGAACGACCGGGTGCGGGATCGTCCGGCGCTGTCCTGGCGTGACCCGGCCCGCATCATCGCCGTGGTCGCCTGGACCAGCAGCGATGTGTACAGCAGTTCCACCGCGTCGAGGTCGGGCTCGAAGCCGATCACCGTCGCGAACCCGAGTTGTTTCGACCACACGGAACGGCACCGGTTCGCGCCGGCGACCACGTCGAGCAGAGTCGTCTTGGCTGCCTCGTAGGGATTGTCGATGCCGACCCGTCGGCCGGTCGGTCTGTCGCGGGATCCCTCCCGCGCCGCCAGCAGCGCCTTGTCGATGCTGTGCCGGGTGATGAGCTGCTGTGCCTTGGCAGTCAGTGCCTCGGCCTCCTCGGCAAACCCGGTCGACTCGGCCTTCGCCAGCAGGGCGCGGACCTTGTCGAGGATGCGCGGGTCGGCGCTCCCGGCGGTGCCCGACGCGGCGGCCTGGCCGCTCGGGGCTCCTTGAGCATGGCCGTGGCCCGGGCCGCCCCGGCGCGCGGTGCCCGGTGGAGGGCACAGTGACTCGATCTCGGGCAGGGCGTGCAGAAGGCCGAGCAGATCGAGCACGTCGCTGATCACCCCGGCTCGGTCCCGGCTCTCACGGTCGCCCCAGGCCTCCAGCCAACGGTCGTCGTGGTCCCACCACACGGAGGCGCCGAGGGCCTGTAGCTGGGCCTTCCACCGCTCGTCGACGGTGGCGGCCGCGTACCGACGCGCCTGGGCTGCAATCGCGTCGACGGCGAGCCGCGCCTGGCGCTGGCCGGCCTGGCGGCTCGCGATCCGGTGCACGTCCACCGGCTGCCAGCCGTGCTGCCAGAGAGCCTCGACGACATGGTCGAACCACCTGGCGAGGGATCGATTGACGGCCCGGTGTCCGGTGGGGCCGCCCGGCACGGCGAGCAGCAACTCCACGCACCTTGCCACCGCCGCGTCATCCTGGTCGAGGTGGGCCTCCAGCGCGGCGGCGACCAAATGGTCGACCGCCTCCCGCACCGCCTCCCCTTGGCTCTGCGCCTGGTAGAACGATCCCGCCGCGCGGCCGCGGGCTTCGCGGGCCTTCTGCTTGGCCTTGCGTCGTTCACGGTTTCGGCTACCCATCCTCACCTCGTCTGCTCTGAATCTGAATTCCGCCGTCGATGATCCCAGCCGGCGCGTGGTGGCCGGGATGCGGGAGGGGA
The DNA here is from genome assembly GCF_041008525.1 of Parafrankia sp. FMc2. Lineage (NCBI taxonomy): Bacteria > Bacillati > Actinomycetota > Actinomycetes > Frankiales > Frankiaceae > Parafrankia > Parafrankia sp. FMc2. Next base: position 5,529 of record NZ_JBFLUG010000146.1, read on the forward strand.
TCCTCCGTCGCGATCAGATCCGGCCCAGCCGGGTCGAACGGCCGCCCCCGGCCTCGTTGCGCCGAGGTCCCGCGCAGTCCCGCCCGGATCATTCCGTTTAGCTAGACATGGCCGCCGTGGACGTAACCGCCGCTGTGGGCCGACGCCGAGATCGAGCAGCACGGTCCGGTAGTGGTGCGGACGGCGTGGCGGGTGTCGTCGACCCTCAGCACACCAGGCCCAGGCCCAGGCTCGTCGCCCTCCTCGCCCATCGACAGGTCGTCACTCACCAGCGCAAAGGCGCCGGATTCGGTCAGGGCACGGAGTTGCTGTTGTGCAGGAACTCCGTGCCAGTGGGCAGCGGAGGTGGCTTCTATCCGACGATGAGTCGCTGCTGAAGAATTACCGGCAGGCAGTCGGACGCTGAATGCGGGCCGGCGGCACGGGGCGTCGGCGGATATGTGGCTGGCCGGGGACGTGCCGTAGGCCGAGCGACTGCAGGCTGGGCGCGGCGGCGCCCCAGCCGGCGAGGCGATGTACCTCCCAGTCGATGTGGCTGCCGAGTGCCTCGAGCTGCGCTGGTGCGTAGGGGCTGAGGATCGGCGTGTTCGCGTCCGGCGTGGTGCCGTCGGGTTCGGCGGCGACCAGATCGATCCTGATTCCGGTCAGCCGTTCCAGCCCGAAGTGGGCTGCGAGCAGATCGGCGTTCGCCTTCGCCCAAAGCCAGTAGTCGAGGCCCTGCAGGACGAGGAACTCGTCACCGCCGATCTTGGTCTCGACGATGTGCAGGAGGCCCGTGTCGTCGACCGACACGAAGTCGACGTACCCGGTACGCCCGCCGGGCCGCCTGGCCGGCATCTCCCGTTCCAGCCGCCGTGCGACCGGCCAGCTGATCCTGTTCCAGTTGCTGGCCAGGGCGGCCTGGAGGCGGTGTTCGGCGTGGCCGGAGTCCTGGTCGCCGAGCCGGTCCGCGACACCCGTCTCCACCGCCGCTCGGATCCGCGCCGCGGTGGCGGCGTCCAACGGGCCGTCGAGGGCGAGGCCGAGCGGGGGAACCTCCCCGGCTTCCGGCTTCGAGTAGTTGACCCCGGCCACGAGTGCGAGGCCGGTGCGGGAGCGTCTGACGTTGAGGAGCTGCCGGCCCGCGCAGTGCCAGGCGCGGTAGCTGCCGCGGTGCGCGGGCACCAGGTCCGGGTGCCGGTCCGCCCAGGATATGAGGTGCTCGATCCACCCGCCGCGGGTGCCGAGATCGTGTTCTCCGCCGCGCAGTTTGGTCTCGCGCATCTCGGCAGGAACATCTGCCCGCTCGGCCGGTGGGACGCGGGTGACGGCGGTGCCGTCGTGCGTCCAGACGGCGACTGGCCGGTCGAGGTGGGCGGCGCGGCAGACCGTGGCCGCCTCGGCACCGGCAGGAAGTACCACGGCGAGTTCTCGGCCCGGGGCGTGGGCGATGCCGTAGGCAAGCGCCGAATCCACCGTGAGGGCATCCTCCTCGCCCCCGACGAGAACGGCCAGGGTCGTGGCATCGGCGAAGAACACCAGCGCCGACGACAGGGGGAAGCCCGGACAGGTGTAGGGCTCGGTGGGGAGACCCGCGGCTTCGGCCAGCTGCTTCGCCCCGTCCCGGAACTTCGTTCGGCGTGCTGCCGCCAGCTGCGCCGGCGTCATGACCGGCGTCATGACCGGCGTCGTCGACGACCCGCGCGTGGGCGCCGAAGAGGTGAGGAGGTTCCGGGTGGCCGCTGCCAGGTCGGCCGCAGTCTCGTCAGGCCTCGGCTGGTAGTAGCCCCGAGCGGTCACGACCGTTCCACGAGGACCGAGGGCGAGCTCCCCAAGTGCGCTTTGGACCCGGATCCACCGATCCGGTTCGTCTGCTGACGGTCGATAGCCCGCTGCGGCGAGCCACCCTGCGATCGGCTCGTCCCGTGCCGAGATGAACGGGCCGATCTGGCCCACGCCGCAGTCCTGGCGTCCTTCGGTGCGGAGGAGAACCGCGGTTTCGTAAACCAGGGGATAGCGCGCCTCGGCCTGGGCATGCCAGCAGTGGCCATGGCCGTCGCCGGCGGCTTCGCCCAGCCCGAGCAGGGCTGCCACCTCCTCCACATACCGTGGCCAGGGGATGTCCACGGACTGAAGGTGGTCACCGGGCGTTCCGATGCCGGACCAGACGCACCCCAGCTCGGCGGCGAGAAACACGTCGTCGGAACGGATCCGTACAGCGCCCCTGGACAGGCGTCCGAAGTACCGGGCCGACACCCGGCAGTCCGGTGAGGCGACGGCCAGCGAATACAGATCGCCATCCATGGGGACGAACACCGACGGGAGAACGGCCACCCCCACGCTGGCATACCAGCGTGCTGTCAGCTCGCAGGCCAGCCTCCATCGGATCCAGTTCAGTCGCGACCCCGGAGTGTCGTCGCCGTAGGCGACGTACCCGTTCCATGTTGTCCGGTCATCCCACAAAGCCCCCGTCATGACCCACACCCTGTCCGCCGGGTCCGACAGACACGGCAGTGGTTCGGTTTTGAGGCACCCCGCTGGCGGGGAGCAGCCGGCCACCGCGCCCGTCGCGCACCGACCGCGCGTCGGTGGACTGCTCGCCGAGCCGTTCGCTGAACGCTGTCGGGGAGGGCCCCGCGTCCGGACTGCCTGTCGGTCGGTGACGGCCGCCGCAGCGGTGCTCCCGACGCCGGGGGCCTCGAACCAAGCAATCATTGCGGTAATGGCATCGCAATCTGCCTTCCGGATCAGCAGACCTCCCGGTGGTGAGAGGGCAGGCGCACCTCTCTCGGGTAGTGCCACATCGCCTTGACCACGTTGTAGGCGGCCGGGCAACCGATCTCGCCGAAGGCATGGGCCTCCGCGAGCACCTCGGCCGCGTCGAGGACACGGATGCGGCTGGGGCGGTGCCGGGCGAAGTCCGCGGCTGGGCCGTCGTCGGTCACGAACACCCGGTCGGTGGCGGCCGTGCGCTCCAGCAAACGGATCGACTCGGCTTCGCCGAGATGCTGGAGCGGAGTGGACCGGGTGCCACCCAGGCCGCGACGGATGAGGTCGACCGCCTCGTCGTCGCCAGGCTGGTCGAGCCGATGAGCCGGACCCAGCCAGGTGTTTTCGAGGTTGAGAACATCCTGCAGCTTCGCCTCGGCCGGCAGGCCACGGCGGATTTCGTATCGTACGCCTTCTGTCCACCCGGCCCGACCGCCGAACCGTGCCTCCAGAATCGGCAACGCGCCGACTACGGAGAAATTCTGCAGCGAACAGGCGTCGAAGAGAACCAGGGAGCGTGCCGGAGGGCCAGTCCTGCCGGACTCCGGTGCATCTCCAAAGCGCGGATTCACGCTACCAGTCTATAAGCGGCCCACGGACGACATCACAGGACGAGTGTCGGGTCGTCGTCGGCCAGTTCCTCGTCCGTCATTGGTGGGAGGGGACTCAACTGTCTGAGGAGCGCACCTTCCGGCACACACATGAGCCGGGCGAGTACGCGCACTCCGATCGAGCCGTTGTTGTACGCATCCACCGCGCGCTGGAGCAGGCCGCTCGGTACCCGCCGCGCGCCGATGCTGCGTAGCTGACGTTGGTACTCCCCAGCGTGGCCTGCCAGCAGCTCAAGCCGCCGCGCCGACATCTGTCGGACCCGGTCCCGGCCAAGGGCATCCACGAGCTCGACATTGTGGAGACGGAAGGCGAGCGCATCCAGGCTGACCTTGAACTCGGCGAGCATCGCACCGATCGTGACCTCGGTCGTGCCCGCCGGCCCGAGCGCCCTGCACAACGCCGGCACCGGCATGAGAAACGCCGCGGCGAAGCTGTTGGCGCGGCGCTCCTCCACACTCCGCTCCGGGCCGAAAAGGTCTTCGTCCAGCCGTATGCCGTGAATGTCGCCGAAAGCTACGTGCCCGAGCTCATGAGCGAGGGTGTAGCGCTGCCGCGTCGCCGGAGTGGCACTGTTCACCAGAGCCAGGCGGTAGTTGCCACGGCTGATGCTCAGCCCGTCCAACCCTGGCGGCAGCTTCTCCACGGCGACGTCGACGCCCAGCCGCTGTTCACAGAAGTCGGCCAGACTCTCGATCGGCCCATCGCCGATCCCAGCCAGACCACGCACCTCGGCAGCGAGCGCGCCGGCCTGATCGACCCAGCGACCGGAAGAATCTGGAACGGAAATCGGAAAACGGCTCGGCGGCGCCGGCAGCCCTACATCGGACAACAGCCCGTCGATCTCCAGGAGCTCGTCCACCCGGCGCATAGCCTCGGTCACAGCCGGATTTGCGGCAGGCTGTACCCGGGCGGCGATCCGAACATCCTCGCGGTCGTCGGCGGCGAGGATCTCGTCGACCGGGACCCCCGTCACCTCGGCGACGAGCGCCAGCTCCAGCGAACTAAGTCGCCGCCGGCCGGCAAGTACCTTCGACAGGGCAGTCGGATCAAGACCCGCCGCGTTCGCCACGGCCCGCTGGGTCAGGCCCGATCGTTGGATGGCCTCCCGCACCCGGACAGCAAGAGTCTCAGGATCCACCGCCTCAACGTAGTCGTAGGTTGCTGAAATCGCAACTGTCTACCACTCGATCAAAGGGCGGAGGGGTTGTGCGGCGAGGCGCGTAGCGCCGTCGCATGCTGTTCCGCGTGCCGGAGGCCGATGCGGGCGAGGAGCTCGCGGGCTCCGGGTTCGCGCTGGTAGGACGCGAGACGTCCGTGGTATGCCGGCGCCCCGCTGGAGCGTGTCTGCGTGTACGCGGTGAACGCCGTCGGCGGGGGCCGCGCGTCCGGCCCCACTGATGGGCGGGTGCACGCGGGCGGGTTCAGGTGGTGGCGGCCTCGATGGCGATGCGCAGCTGTTCGGCTTCGACGATCTGGCGGGCGAGTTCCTGTTCGGAGACGTCCACGGCGTCGGGGGTGCCCTCGGCGACGGCGCTGCGGCGGGCGAAGGCGTCGAACGTCCGCCGTTTCTCGGCGAGGATCTCGCGCAGGCGCCGGTCCACCCCGACGGTGCTGACGAGGCGGTGTACCTGCACGCCGCGGACCTGGCCCATCCGGTGGCACCGGGCGATGGCCTGCTGCTCCAGGGTGGGTTTCACCTGCGGCTCACACAGGATCACCACGGACGCCGCCTGCATGTTCAGGCCGGTGCCGCCGGCCGAGATCTGGCTGACCAGCACCGCCGGGCCGGCGGCGGAGCCGAACTCGTCGACGAGGCGCTGCCGCGCGGTGGCCGGCGTGCTGCCGTCGAGGGGGCCGACGACCGTCACCACGTCGCCCAGCTCGGCCCGGACCGCCTGCTCCACCACCGTGAGGACGTCCAGGAAGTAGGAGAAGACGACGACCTTGCGCCGGTTGGACGCCGCCTCGGCGACGATGTCGAGCAGTCGCCGCAGCTTGCCGACCTGCCCGCCAGGACCGCCAGGTGTGCCAGGACCGCCAGGTGTGCCAGGGGTGCCGGGGGCGCCCGGGGCCGGGTAGGCGGCGCGGCGCATGGCCATGAAGTTGCCGGCCAACACGGCCTGGCGGTACGCCTGCTCCTCGGCCGGGCCGAAGTCCTCGGCCTCCTCGACCTCGATCAGCTCGGGCAGTTCGGAGAGGACGTCGTCGATGTTGCGGCGTAGGTAGGCCGGGGCGACCGCGCGCCGGAACGCCTCGGAGGCCATCCGCACCGGTCCGGTGCCCGGGTCGGTCGTCAGGTCCGGTTGCAGGTAGCCGACGAGGGCGCGGAACTCCGCCACCCGGTTCTCCATCGGCGTCCCGGTGAGGAACAGCACCCGCCCGGCCCGGTCGGCGAGCCCGCGGACGGCCTGCGAGCGCAGGGCCTGTGGGTTCTTGATGTAGTGCGCCTCGTCGACGACGAGCATCCCGATGTCGACGTCGGCCGGGACCGCCAGGGACCTCGCGACGTCGAAGGTGGTCACCGCGACACCGCCGTCGCGCGTCCAGCGACGCAGCTCGCCGGCGCGTTCCGGCCCGTGCAGGCGACGGGCGGTGAGCAGGCTGCGGGCCTCGACCTCCCGCAGCCAGTTGACCAGGACGGCGGCCGGCGCGACCACGAGGAAGTGGGTGGCGCCGAGCGTCCGCAGGTGCGCCAGCGCGGCGATGGCCTGGATCGTCTTGCCCAGCCCCATCTCGTCGCCGATGATCACCCGTCGTTGGACGAGTGCGAACCGCGCGCCGAACGCCTGGTAGCCGCGCAGCGCGACCCGGCGGTACGACTCGTCGAGCTGCTGGGCCCGCACCCGCTCGGCGATCTCGGCCGGCAGGCCGCCCTCGGCGGCGGCGACGTCCAGCCCGAGGTCGACGATCTGGCTGAGCGGGCCGTAGTACTCGGGGGCGCGTCGCTCGAAGTCCGCCCACACGGCCGCCGGTTCGACCGGTGCGTCCACCAGCTCACCCGCGGAGCACAGCGGGCCGGTGATCTCGTCCGGTCCACCGAACGTGATCAGGCCGGTCCCGGTCGCCTGCCCGAGCAGCTCGTCGAGGCGGGTGACCGCCCCGACCGCCTGCTCGCGCGCGGACGGGCTGGCGAACGTGTGCCGTAGCCATCCGCGGGCCGGGGCGGCTGCCCGGGCCAGGCCGGGTAGTTCCTCGGCCAGGGTGGCCACCGTCTCGCCGGCACGCACCTGGGCGAGGGTGCGTTCGACGCGGTCGAGCCGATGCAGCGCGACGAGCAGGTCGGTGCTGTAGGGGTTGGCCGGGTCGAGCTCGATGTGGAACCGGATGCTGTCCTCGGTGGCGGCGGAGAGCTGACGGGCGGCGGCGACGATCTGCGTGATCGACCGTTCCCCGAGACCGGTGATGCGCGGGGCCGGAGCAGGCCCCGTGTCGAACGTGTTCAGGACGTCCAGCACGGTGCGGAACCCGGCGCCCTCCAACGGTCCCAGGCGGACCCGCTCGCCGGTGACCTCCCGCAGCCGGGCCAGCGGCATGGTCGCCAGGTCGCGCCGGACCATCTGACCGCGCAGTGCCACGAACCGCTGCTCGACCTCCCCGCGGATCCGCGCCCTGCCCGCCTCGACGGCCCGGGCGGCGACATCCAGGGTCTCGGCCCGGCGCAGCAGGTCGCGGACCGCCCGCCGGTCCGCGGGATCGACCGTCATCAGAACCACCTGCGCCGCGGCCGGCGCACCGGCTCGGGCTCAGACGCCGGCTTGGGCGCGGGCGCGGGCGCGGGGGGCGGCGTCCAGGGACGGGGCCTGGGCGCCGACGCGGCCGGTGCGGGTGGCCCGGGAAGGCGTACACCGGCACGGGCCGCGAGACCTGCGGGGACGACGAGGGCCACCGCCTCCACGACCGGCTCGGGCTGGTCGAGATGCAGATCCGCCTCGATGTCCGCGAGCCGGCGGTTCAACCGGTATTCCAGCGCCTCCGCGCGCTGCCGCGCGGTCGCCGCGCTGATGCGGCCCTCACGGGAAGGGCGCTCACGGGACGTGCGGTCGGGGGAGGCGGGTGTCACCGCGTCGCCGGTCGCCCGCGTCGTGCCTCTCCGCCCCGCCGGGCCCGGATCATCGGCCCGCCAGGCCTTCCACTTCTCGATCTCGGCCCCCAACCGGTCGGCGACGAGCCGCCCTGCCCGCTCCGCGGGTGCCTGCACCCGCGCCCGGACCTCGTCCAGGTGAGCGGGCAGGAGATGGTCGAACGCCCAGGTCCGCACCACGTCCGCCGGCGGTTCACGCAGCCAGGGCGCGCCGTCCCGGCCGGGGGCGGCGAGCGCCGCGGCGCGCACGGCGTCCACCGGGCCCACCGCATACGTGCCCGTGCCCGGGGCCGAGGCCGTCCCCACGTCCGTGGGGTCGTGCAGTTCCAGGTAGCGCAGGTACGGCGCGGGTTCCCGGACCGACGCCGTGCCGTCCGGGCGCAGCTCCACCACCGTCATCCGGCGCGACACCACGCCGGCCGGCTGATGACCGTCCCGGATCTCGGCGCTGACGATCGCGAGCAGCCGCGGGACGCCGCCCGGATCCGTCGGGTCGACGAACACGGTTCCGCCCCGCAGCACGTCACGGGCCCGGCGCAGGACCCCGTCGGCGACCGCCTCGACGAGCGGATGCGACGGTTCGAGCAGCTCCGCGGAGCCCTGCCGCACAGTGCCTTCGGACCGTGCAGTGCCTTCGGATCGTGCGGAGCGGCCGGCGGGCCCGGTACCGAAGGTGATCCGCCGGTAGCCGGGATGCACGACCCGCCGGACGGGAGACACGCCAGCATCCTGACCGGTGTGCGCGGTACGGGTGTCCCGCAGCGCGGGCGGGACGTGGACGACCTGGTGCAGACCGGGTTCCCGTGGCTCGACGCGGCCACCGAGGGTGGGGAAGGCGGCCAGGAAGAACTCCTCCACGTCCGCCGGCGCCAGCCCGTGCCGCGTGGCCGCCTCGTGCCGGCGCCGCAGCCCGTCGACCTGCGCGGCGGCCAGGACGTCCGTGTGCAGGGCCCGCTCGTCGAGCAGCTCCACGAGCCCGGTGCCGACCGCCGCGTCGATGATCTCGTGCAGCCTGCCTCGGACGTCCGGGCTGTCGCCGTACCGGATCGCCTCGATGAGCAGGTCCCGCAGCGGCCGGTCGGCGAACGCCTGACCGAGGACGTCGAAGACCTTCCCGGAGTAGGCCTCGTGCTGCTGTTCGATCTTCTCCAGCAGCCGGTAGAACACGTCACCCTCACGGGTGTCGGTGGCCACCAGGTTCCACAGGTGGCACACCTCGCCCTGCCCGATGCGGTGGATGCGGCCGAACCGCTGCTCGATCCGGTTCGGGTTCCACGGCAGGTCGTAGTTGACCATCAGATGCGCCACCTGGAGGTTCACACCCTCACCGGCGGCGTCCGTGGCGACGAGGACGCGGGCCCGCGGATCAGAGGTGAAACGCCGCTGGGCCGCGAGGCGGCGCTCACGGGAAAGCCCACCGTGGATGAACTCCACCGCGGCCGTGTCACCGAGCAGTGTGGTGATCCGCTCGACCAGGTAGGCCTGCGTGTCCCGGTGCTCGGTAAAAAGGATGATCTTGCTGAGCTGGCCGGACTCGTCCCGGGTGCGCAGGTCGTCCCGCAGGATCGTCCGAAGCTCCGACCACTTGCGGTCGGTGTCGGCCGAGCGCACGCGGCGAGCCATGCCCACCAGGTGATCCAGCGTCGAGATCTCCGCCTGGAGCTCCTCACGGGTCCGGGCTGCCGTGGCCGCGTCGGTGACCTCCTCCTCCAACCAGACGAGATCACCGAAGGTGAGACTGTGCCGAGCCACCGTGCCGGAACCACTCAGGCCGGAACCGCCCAGGCCGGAACCGCCCAGGCCGGAACCGCCCAGGCCGGAATCGGGTGGATCCGGCTCGTCCAGCTCGGACAGGATGTCGTCGAGCGCGCTGTCCACTCCGCGGCTGTCCACCCCGCCGCGGCTGTCCCCGCCGCCGTTCCACAACCCGGCCAGTGTGCGCTCGACATGCTCCGCCAGCCGTCCACCGCTGCGGCCGCCGTTCCGGTCACTGTTGTCGGCGAGCTGCTGGCGCAGGCGCTCCCGCCGCCGTTCGAGACTGCGCAGGATCGCCTCGGGGCTGGAGGCCAGCCGCCGTTGCAGGATCGTCAGCGCGAAACCGACCGTGTTGCCACGCTGCACCTCGCCGCTGTCGCGCAGCCGGTCCGCGCGCCCCATCTCGTAACGCACATAGTCGGTGACCTCCTCGTACAGCTCCCGTTCGGCGGGGGAGAGCTGGTAGGGCACGGTGTACGCACGGCGCTCGGGGAACAGCGGCCGGCCGTCCAACGTGCGCAGGTCCTCCTTGAGGAGCCGGCGCATGAGGCCGGTGGTGTCCGCGGCCCCGCCGCCGGCGGCGGTGAAGTTTCCCTCGAACCGGTCCGGGTCCAGCAGCGCGAGGAAGGCGTGGAAGTCCTCGTGCCGGCCCGCGTGCGGTGTCGCCGTCATCAGCAGCAGATGGCGGGTGCGTTCCCTGAGCAGCTCACCGAGCTCGTAACGCCGCGTGGTCCGCAGCTCGTAGCCCGAATAGTGGGCGGACATGCGGTGCGCCTCGTCGACGATGACGAGATCCCATTCGCTGGCCTCCCGCAGCCGGGTGAGCAGGTCGTTGTTTCTGCTCAGATGGTCCATGCGGGCGAGAAGGAGCGGATGGCGCTCGAAGACGTCACTGCCGGGCGTCGCGGCCAGGTCCGTGCTGAGCCGTTCGAAGACGAGCCCGAACCGTTCCCGCAGCTCGCTCTGCCACTGGTCGATCAGCGACCCCGGGACGACGATCAGGCAGCGTGCGACGTCCTCGCGCAGCATCATCTCCTTGAGGTACAGCCCGGCGGTGATGGTCTTGCCCGCGCCGGGGTCGTCGGCGAGCAGGAACCGCAGCGGCGAGCGGGGCAGCAGCTCGTCGTAGACGGCCAGCAGCTGGTGCGGCAGCGGTTGCAGGGTGGACGTCGCCACCGCGGCCATGTCGGTGAAGAGGGTCGACCGCCGGATCCGCAGGGCCTCGGCGGCGAGGCGCCAGTCCCGCGGGTCGGTGCGGAAGGGCCCCGACGCGGTCACGCGCGCGAGGTCTGCCTCGCGCGAGCGCGGCAGTACCGACCTGTGGATGGTCCCGTCGTCACGCCGGTACTCGACGAGCCGCGCGTTGCTGCCGGCCGGCCGGACGGCGGTGACCACCACCGCCTCACCGTGGACGATCCCGGTGACACGCCACCCGGGGCAGAGATCCTCCAGCAGTGTTCCCGCAGGTACGTGGCCATTTCCGTCCGCCTGCATCCAGCCCCCCGCCGCCCGACCGTGAACGTATGGCGGAGTCAACTTTATGCACAACGGAGGCTGGCGCGGGAAAGTTCGCCACCGGTGGGACGGGTACGCCGATTTCCCAGGGCCGTCGCCGTCCGATCGGTGGATCTGTTCATTGTTTGCTCGGCATCAAACGATTGTACTCGCGGCGGCATCGCTCGTCGTCCGCGGAATGTGGCTTGGTAGTGGTCGCGGTGGAAGTCCGCCGGGCGCGATCCGTTTCGCGGGCTACCGTGGATCATCCCCCCGATGGGGCGGCCCCGCCCGGTGTTGGTGCACCGGGACGGGGCCTGGATCCGAACCCTGAAAACAGCAGGAGTCCGAACCGTGAAGTCCAGCATTGCACGGCGCTCCGCCGTCTCCGCGCTCTACTCCCATGTCCGCACGATCAGGCTCGTCCCGACCGTCGTCGGCGGGCGGATGGTGTCGGTGCGCGTGCTGCGTTCCACGCTCCTCGGGATCGCCTACTACCTCGACGCGACGGACTGGTCGGGTGCGTTCCCGTCGATGGCCACGCTGGCCGCGCGGGCCGAGGTGTCGGTGTCCACCGCCCGTCGCGCGGTGCGTGCCCTGGAGATGGCTGGCATCCTGGCCACCGAGCGCGGTGGCGGCCGCCGATCGAACCGGTACCGCATCGTCCGTCCGTCGGTCCCGGAGACCGGGTCGACGACAGCCCCGAAGCCGGTACCGGAGCCGTCGGTCGAGGACCGGGCTGCCTGGCCTCCAGGGCCGATCACTCCCCGCGAGCTGATGGACACCGCCCTCCCTGGGCAGAAGGACAAGGTCGTCATCCTTCACGAGGGCACCCTCGACGACCTTCGTGATCTCGCCCAGCATGGGCGCTCCGAGACCGCTCGGTGCCTCGCTGACCTGCCCACCAGACCGCAACCAGTCTCGCTAGACCTGTCTTCCGCACATGGGGTTGCGATGCGTTGACCGGCCCGGTTTCGGTTCAAGGTGGCCGGGTCGGGTCGACATCGAGGATGTCGAGGAGGTGCTGATGCAGAGCCGAGGGACGGGGGA
>NZ_JBFLUG010000147.1:0-17015 GCF_041008525.1 Parafrankia sp. FMc2
AGGTACTACCGTGAGCACGGGCGTGCCTTCCCGACCGACGCGCCAACGTCGGCCTGACTGAGACCTCAACCTCGATCACCGGGAAGGTACGCCCTCCCAGCCGATCCACAGGTCTCAACCATTGCTCGAGGACATGCCCGGCGATGCCGTTGTTGGTCCCGAACATCGACCGGAACGACGGCGTCGTGTAGCCGAGCTCGCCGACGAGGCGGACCTCCTCGCTCATCGACAGGCCCAGGTCGCCGTACTGCTCCGGAAGGGCGAAACCGAACAGCCCCCTCCGCGCGGCCTCAGCGCGCAGGCACTCCGGGATGGCGTCGTTCTCCTCGATCGCCGCCTCGGCGGGGACGACCCGCTCCCGCACGAATGCACGGACAGCCGCGAGCACCTCGGCGAACTCGCTCTCCCGCATGTTCGCGATCCTTCCTCGCCCGCTACCCGCCCGCCGTGTACCCGCCGCGGGCCTGCCGGCGCCGCGACCGGGACCTGCCCGGGCGCCCCGCCGGGACGATAGTTGATATCGAGATCGATATCGAGATTTGCCCGCCAGGTCAGACCGCGATCAGCCTGGCCAGGTTCCCGCCCATGATCAGGGCCTGCTCCTCCTCGGTGAGGTTCTTCAGCTCGCCGAAGTAGCTGGCCAGCTCGGCAGCAACACGCCGGTGCGCACGGCCGGGTCGGTGTGGGTCCCGCGGATCCTGGCGCCCAGCACCTGCAGCGCCCGCACCCTCGGCCGCTCCCAGCATCTCCAGGGCCAGGGCGAGACGGCCGAGGAACCGGCCACGGGCACGCGCGGGCTCACGAACGCGGCCCGGGGGCCCAGCGTGGTGCCGGCCGCGTGGGCCCGCAGCGCTTCGTGGCTGGCGGCGCGGACCGCGGCCAGGTCGAGCAGAACGTCCCCGAGCAGGGAGTCGCCGACCGGCGAGCCGTGCGCGATCGTGTCGAGTACCTGGCGGTGCAGGAAGCTGCGCCGGAACCCTGCGAAGGTGGCTCGCCCATCCCTCGCTGGACAGGAGGCCCATCAGCTCGGACGTCACCGCGACCCGCTTCTCGTACGAGGCGACGGGGCGGGTGACGCCTTCTCGGCCGGCGGCGATCTGGACCGGCCTGACCGTGCCCGACAGGATCGACACCGAGCAGTCCCAGGCCGAGCGCACCATGATCGCCAGGCGGCCGTTCCTCCCGCACGCGAGTCCGGAACGGGTGGCGCGCTACCGAGCGGACCGCCGCTGGGACAACCGGGGTCTGGCGGACGGAGTCGAGGCGGCAGCCGCGCGACGGCCGGGCGCGCTCGCCCTCGTGGACAACGACCGTCAGCTCACCTACGCGGAGCTGGCCAGCGCCGTGACCACCGGGGTGGCCACCCTGGCCGCGCGGGGTGTGCGGGCGGGCGACGGCGTCCTCCTCATCAGCGGCAGCACCCGCCATGGAGCGATCGCCTACAACGCCCTGCTGCGCCTCGGTGTGACAGTGCTGGTGCTGGACCGACGCTGCGGGACCGCGGACGTCCGGTTCGCCCTCGACGCGCTTCCCGATCAGGCCCGGGTGATCGTCCCCGTCGCGGAAGGCAGCCGTCTCGACGAGGCGCTGGGCGCAGCCGGGACCCTGCCGTTCCCTCAACACGCTGGCCGCGGGCGCCGCCAACATGGCGCGGGTAACCTCGGCCGACGAGAGCACGGTGGTCTTCCTCGTCAGCCCGCTCACCAGCATCACCGGCCTGACGCAGATCCAGCTCGCGGCAGATCAGCACGGCACGCCCGTGCTGGAGGACCACTTCCAGCCCGACCAGACACTGCGCCGGATGAACAGGGCGGGCGCGACGCTGTTGGGTGGCGCGCCGGTCATCGCCGAGCGGCTGCTGGCCGCCGCGGCATCCGCCGCGCCGGGTACCGGCCTGCGCCTGCGGACGCTCGCACTCGGCGGGGCGATGCTGCCGCGCCCCCTGCTCGAGCTGGCCACGGACGCGTTCGGGGTCAAGATCACCCGGGTGTACGGTTCCTCGGAGGCCCCGCTGTTCTCGGGGAGCCTGCCGTCCGACGGCCGTGAGCGGCGGTTGTCCGACGACGGCGCGCTCATGCCTGGCGGCGAGGTGCGTACCGGCTCCGCCGCTCACCCACGGGAAGGGTCTCCTGCGCGGGCCCAGCGTGTTCCTGGGATACCTCGACCCGGCGGACGACGGGCTGCCGATCCGGCTCGTCCTGGAACCACCCGCGAAGGACAGCGGTCTGGCGCCGCGGCTGCGGGATCGCTGACCAGCACAGCCGCCGGTTGGGCCGCCAGCCCCGCGGCCCAACCGGTGCACATCACGTCTGGCTCGTGAACCGGCCTCCGGCGGCCGGGCCTGCGCACCAGGTGGCATCTGCCCGCGCGGCCCTCACCCATGGCGGGCATCACATCCGCGACATCGTCACACCGGGAACCTCGATGTCAAGGTCGACGTCGAGCTAAATGTTGGTGCACCATGACACGGACAACGTGAGAGGTGGAGCGAGCGTGGCCCGGGAGCGCAGGCGTGTCGGACTTGCCGTCCGACCCGCACAGCTGGAGCAGGAGCGGCGGGACCTGGGCCTGGCTGCGTCGCCACGAGGTGGCAGCAGCGCCCACCGGACCCGTCACCGCTCGCCGGGTTCCGGCGCGAGCCAGCAGAGCCGGTTGACACGCGCCGAGAGGACCCACCGTGCCTGAACGTACCCACCAGGGGACCGCGCTTCCCAACGCCCCCCGCGCGCGCCGCGACGAGGTCGAAATTGGCAAGCGTCGTGGTACCGGGCGTACCCGCCGGGGTCGGCAGAGCCGGAGCCAGCTCGTCGATGCGGCCCGCATCGTGTTCGAGCGTGACGGCTTCCTCCACGCCAGGGTGGCCGACATCTGCGATCTGGCGGGGTTCTCCCACGGGTCGTTCTACACGTACTTCGTCTCCAAGGAAGAGATCTTCCGGGAGGTCGTCGACTCGGTCGAGCTTGATCTTCTCACTCCCGAACCGACCGGCTCCGTCACCGATCCGGTCGAACGCATCCGCGCGGCCAACCGGCACTATCTCGAGACGTATGCCGCAAACGCGAAGATTATGCAGGTTATTCAGCAGGTCGCCACCTTCGACAACGACGTTCTCGCGATTCGCCTGCAACGCCACGAGGTCTTCGCTCACGCCATCGAGCGGCGCGTACGGATACTCCAGGACGCCGATCTCGCCGACCGCAACGTCGATGCCGCGTACGCCGCGCAGGCGCTCGGCGGCATGGTCGCCTACTTCGCCGACCTTCTGTTCAACACCGAGAACAGTTCGAACTTCGATCTCGACACCGCGGTGCAGCAGCTCACCATCCTCTGGACGAACGCGCTGGGAATTCGCCCGGAGCTCTGACCCTCGACCGGCAGGAGCATCCGGTGAGCGGATGCTTCGACCTGGTCTCCCTCGCGGCCGCCGCTCGCCTGCCCGACGGCACAACAGCCCTCGGGCACGAGGATGTCCAGGCGCAGCTGGCGACGGCCCTGGCGCGGGTGGCGGAGGTCAAGCTCATCGTGCGCGACACCGTCGACCGGATTCTGGTCGATCGCGAGCTTCCGAGCGACGGTCCCGTCGCGAAGCTCGCCTACCCGGAGACGAACGTCGCTCTCACCGAACTCGCGATGCAGCTGCTCTGCTCGTCGACGTCCGTCGACGACAGCGGCCTCGAGGTCGCCGACCGCTGGTACCACAACTATCTCTGAGGTCGTGCCCTGACTGTCTCCGGCGGCGCTTCAGAAATCATCCGCGGCATCGTCAGCCTGAGATCGTGCGATGGATGCGGTCTGCGTTGTCAGACAGGCTCGCCAACCTTCTCGGCGCCGAAGGACGTGCTGCCACCAACACCCTGCCGGACGAGGGGGAGCAGTCTCCCCCACCGTGCGCTCCTGTCACCACCGGCAGCGGTAGGCACTGGTGCGACGGCGGATTGCCTTTGCCAAGGGCGTGATGCTGGCCCGGACTCGCTGACCACTGCCGCGGACAAAGCTTCCGCCCTCGCCGACACTCCAGATGATCACAACAGGTAAGCGACACGACGCGAAGGTCGCGGCAGCATCCGGACTGGAACAGCGCGTCCGGCGTACGGCCGGTGGTCCACCTGCGCATACCACGACCCGTCGAGCCACTCCTGGCACAGGGGGACGAGTGCGCGATGCATCCGCGCCGATCAGCCTCCCGGCCCGGCCACTCGGGTACCGACAGACCCCTTGACCTACGCCTGCTCATATCTTAATTTCTCCCGGCAGGGAAAAACTAGAGAGACCGCCGTCTGCCCGCTGGTGCCGCAGGCGAGAGAAACCTGGCACGCCGTAGGATCCACGCCTCCGAAAGGCCGAGATGTGAGCACGCTGCTCGATGTCGAGGACCTCGTGGTCGACTATCCGGCCAGAGGTTTTCACAGATCCCCGGTCCGAGCACTACGGGGCGTCTCGATCGACGTCCGTCCCGGCGAGTGCTTGGGCATCGTGGGCGAGTCCGGCTCCGGCAAGACCACGCTGCGCCGCGCGGTGCTGGGGCTCGCACCGGTGGCTTCAGGTTCCATCCGGCTCAAGGGGCAGGACATCGTCCGGCTCTCCCGGGGCGGGCGGCGCCGCCTCGCGGACAAGATCCAGGTTGTTCTTCGCGACCCCGACAGGTCGCTGGATCCGACGCTGACGGTCGAGGCGGCGCTCGCCGAGCCGCTGCGCGCACAGCGGGTCCCGGCCGCCGCGGCTGCCAGGCGGGTGCGCGAGCTGTTGGAGCAGGTCGGTCTCCCGGCCGGTGCTGGCCGGAGGCTGCCGCGCGAGTTCACAGGTGGCCAGCGGCAGCGCCTCGCCGTCGCCCGCGCCATGGCCCTCTCACCGGAGCTGATCATCTGCGACGAACCGGTCGCGACTCTCGACCCGTCCTCCCAGGCGGCGGTTCTCGGCCTGCTCCTGGAGCTCCAGAACACCACCGGCGTCGCCTACGTGTTCATCTCCCATGACCTCGCGCTGGTACGGCAGGCGTCGCATCGCATCGCCGTGATGGAGCGCGGAGAGGTCGTGGAGCAGATCGAGGGCGACAGGGGTCCCGGCCCGTGGCTCGGGTTCCCACCACGGCGGTTCCCGACCGGTTCCGTTCCGGAACCGACGCCACGGGGATGCCGTCCCGGACCTCGGGGGCAGGACCGGTGCTGCGCCCAGGCCCGCCGGCGCGGGCCTGACCGGCCCACCACACCGCGGTCAGGCCCGCGGCGAGGAGGCCGCCCGGCCTGTCGCCCCCGCTGGAGCTGACACCCGCGTCCGGGCCCCGCGTCCGGGCCCCGCGCTCAGTTCGCCGGACGGCGGGCTGCGGAGCTCTCCGCGCCCGTGCTTCTGGCTCGCAGGCGTTCCAGGCCGGCCACGATGAACTCGAGCTCGAGCTCGAAGGTCGACTCCTGGGCGTCCCCCGGAGACGGTGTGTCGCCCGGGGGCCTGGTGCCGTCCAGGGACCACTGCCGGGCGGAGACCCGCCGCAGGTGCGGAAGCCGGTCGGCGGGAAGCTCGGCGAGAATGCGCTGAACCTCGGTGACCGTCGGGTGCCGGGCGAAGCGCGCGGCGAAGAGGATGTCCTTGGCGTTGCTGAACACCACCCGGGTGATGAGGGTGAGGGCGTGGCTGGCCCGGTCCTCGTCGAAGCCTGCGTCGAGGAGCCTGGCGAGCAGCGCGTCGGCCGGGACCAGGACGCCCGCTCCGGGAAGCCTGTCGATCAGGAGCGACAGCGAGGCCTCGCGCAGCAGCACCCGACGCACACCGCGCGCGTAGACGCGGACGGCCTCCTGCCAGCTGCCCTCGGGGATGCGCAGGTGCTCCAGCTCCGCCGCCAGAGCCTGCGCGGTGACGAGCTCGAGGAGCTCCTCCCGGCCGGACACGTAGTAGCTGACCGCCTTGCGGTCCGCTCCGAGGCGGTCGGCGACCGCCTGGAGCGTCAGGGTGCCGGGATCGAGGGCGATCGCGGCGTCGATGACCATCTGCCGGCTCAGGCGCGGCGGCCGGCCGGGGCGGCGGCGGGGCGGCTCGTGTCCAGGCGTCCGGCCGACGCCCCGCGCCGCGGGGTGGGTGCTGTCCACTACCACCTTCTACAGGTTCCGGGGCGCCTGAGCCGGCGCAGTGCGCACTTCCCGCGGGGGGCAGGCACCGGCCAGGTCGCCGGCTGCCGGTCGGGCCGTCAGGGCCCGGCTGCACGGGCCCGACCGGCAGCCGGGCAGCCGGGCAGCCGGGCAGCCGGGCCCAGCCATACAGGCGCGCCATCGGGCGCGGACGCCCGTGTGCTCCGCGGCTCGGTCAGTCCGGGATGGGCGAGCTCGCGACCACCTTGAAGGCGGTGGACTGACCCTCGTTGTCGAGGACCGTCGTCAGCCCGCCTCGCACGCAGACCGCGGGCGTCTCGGGGAAGGCCTTGCCGTTGCAGCGGAATCGCAGGCCCCCCGCGCCCGGCAGCTCCTTCTCCGGCATCGAGCTGATGGCGGTGGCGGCCGTCGCCGGGGTCACGTCGCCCGTGATCCCCTCGAGCGCCACCGCGAGACCCGCGAAGGTCACGAACATGCCCCGACCGGTGGACGAGCTGGCGTCGATGTCCTTGCCGTAGGTCTCGAGCACGGCGTTGTACAGGACGGTGGACGGATCGTCCCCGCCGGTCGGCATCGAGGCGGCGACGGTCATGCCGTCCAGCACGTCGCCCGGCACCGCATCACGGGTCGCGTCGGTGATGCACTGCGAGATCGCGCTGATGGGGCCGTCGTAGCCGACGGCCTTCAGGCCGTTGAACGCGCTGATGCAGAAGGAGTCGTTGCCGACGACGAACGCCATGCTCGGCTCGTCGCCCACCACGCCCTGCAGCTGCGGCGTCATGTCGGCCGTGCCGGGCGGGACCCGGACGAGCTGGTAGTCGAGCCCGGCCTCCTCCATCAGCCTCGGCGCGACCTCCTCCACGTTGTGGAGCAGCGCGGGCACGTCGATCACCACCGATGTCACCTTGCTGAGTTTCTCCGCCTTCGCGATGGCGATCGGCAGCTGCTGGATCCCGAAGTTCGGGTCGCTCACCGTGAAGGTGGTCGGGTCGGAGAGGACGGTCGGGTTGGTCGCGCCGTACAGCATCACCGGCACATCGGCGGCGGCCAGGGGCTCCCAGACGCTGTCCCCGACCCCGGACTCGCCGACCGCGACCGCGACGACATCGTTCTCGATCATCTGGTTGCCGCAGTCGGTGGCCTTCGCCGGGTCTGCCTGCGTCTCACACGTCACCAGCTCGACGGGTCGCCCGCCGATCCCCCCGCGATGCTCGTTCAGGTACTTCGCGGTCGCCTCCGCCACATCGAACTGGACCGAGTTGTCGATCGCAGCGGACCTGCCGTCGGAGACGATACCGATCTTGACGGGCTCTCCCGCCGCCGCCCTGACCGGGCCGAGCGCGCTGGCGGCCGCGGACGAGTCCACCGGGCCGGGCTCACTCCCGTCGTCGTCCGAACCGCACGCCGCGGCGGATACGAGCAGCGTCAGGGACCCCACTAAGAGCATGCTCGCCGAACGCCGACGGTGTCGCCTCGCCGCAGAACGGCCGTCCAGGACTACCGTGTCGTCCATATCTCTCCCTATCTCACCGTTCGTCTGCCCGCAGAACTCTTCGCCACGGCGGGCCACGCCGGCTGGCCGTCGCCCCGAGGAGCGCGCCGTTCCGCCGTGTCGGAGCCTCGGCTGGTGCCACCGTCGTACGGACGACCACCCCGCGTCGGAGGAACTCCGCCACGTTTTCCAAACTCGATGTCGAGTTTGAGTATACTGTGACGCACTGACGGGACATCATCACCCATGCGACCGCATGGGTGCCCTCAGCCTCGACGATCTCGCGCGGAGGTGTTCACGTGCCTGGACGCCTGACGCCAACGCGCCGCCTTCCGCGCACGATCACCGGTACAGGGCCGTCGTGTGGACCTACGTCGCTACGACGAACTCGGCTGCAGTTCGCCCGCCGATGACGTCGGGTCCGGGGAGGCGAGGTCCTGGAGGCCGATCGTCTGAACGAGGCGGAGGGCCTCCGCCGCGGCCGAGTCGGGACCTGCCGAGAGGACCATGATGCGCACGTCGCTGCCGCGGACGGCGAGCACGTCGCAGTCGAGGGTGATCGGCCCGACCTGCGGGTGCACGACGGTCCGGCTCCCCGCGGTGCACGGCCGCGGGGGCTGTGACGCCCACAGCGCGCCGAACTCGGCGCTCAGACCGTGCAGGTCGTCGATGAGACGCCGCAGCGCGGCGTCGTGCGGATGCCTGCCGAAGGCCTCGCGCAGCTCGGCGGCGATCTCCTCGTGCTCACGCGCCCGTGCTGCCGCGTCCTGGTCGACGCGCGACTCCAGACCGGCGAACGCCCGCCAGGCGAGATTGCGCTCGCGATGGGGCAGACCGCGCAGGTCGCCCAGCAGCGCGACCGCCAGCTCGTTGGAGTCGATCAGCTGCCAGGCCGCGTCGGTCACGAGAACCGCGGCGTCCGGCATGCGGTCGAGGACCCGCCGCACCCCGGGCGTGAGGTGGCGCTCGATCTGCCCGGGCGTCGGCGGAGCCTGGTCAGCGAGGCGAAACAGGTAGTCGCGTTCGGACTCGGTCAGCCGCAGCGTGCGGGCGAGCGCGGCGAGCACCGACGGCGACGGCGTGGTCGCTCGCCCCTGCTCGAGCCGGGCCAGGTAGTCGACCGACACTCCGGCCAGGCGCGCGGCCTCCTCGCGGCGCAGGCCCGGCGCCCGGCGATGGCCGCCCGTGGGCAGGCCCGCCGCCGCGGGATCCAGCCTGTCCCGCCAGGTGCGCAGGCAGCTTCCGAGCTCGTCCATCCCCTCAGTGTGCGCGTCAGTGCGCGCGCAGCCGAAGCGGCGATGGTAGCCCTGAGAGTCCTCTCCTCAGCCGCCGGCCGACGGTCCACGATCGGGGTATGACCACGATGCTGATCACCGGAGCCAACAAGGGACTGGGCCGCGAGGCCGCGAGGCGCCTTGTCGCCGAGGGCCACGACGTCTGGATGGCTGCCCGCGACCCCGAGCTCGGCCGGACCGCCGCAGAGGAGATCGGGGGCCGTTTCGTGCAGCTCGACGTGACCGACGATGCCAGCGTCGCCGCCGCCGTACGGACCGTCCACGACGCGGGCACCGGGCTCGACGTCCTCATCAACAACGCCGGTGTCGCGGGCGCCACCAGAAGCGTGCCCGAGACGTCGGCCGACGACCTCGCCGAGGTCTATGAGACCAATGTGTTCGGCCTCGTGCGCGTCACGCAGGCCTTCCTGCCGTTGCTCGAGAAGTCGGCGAACCCCGTCATCGTCAACGTCTCGAGCGGGCTGGGCTCGCTGGCGGTGACCAACAACCCCGATCGGGTCGAGGGCTCGTTCACCGCCCTGGCCTATCCGTCGTCGAAGGCCGCGGTGACGATGCTGACCAGCCAGTACGCGAGGACGCTGCCCGGCTTCCGCATCAACGCCGTCGACCCCGGTTACACCGCCACCGACCTGAACGGCCACAGCGGCCCGCAGACGGTCACCGAGGGAACCGACGCGATCGTCGCCCTGGCCCAGGTCGGCCCCGACGGCCCGACCAACACCTTCGCCGATCGCCACGGAGACGTGCCGTGGTGACGAGGCCGGGCGGAGGACATCGGGCCGCAGGGCGTTGATGTCGGGGATCTCGACGGGGGTGGTCCGGGTCGAGGCACCTGCGCGTCCTCAGGAATCCTCGTCGCCTCCGCCCTTGGCGGACCGCTCTTCGAGAACTCCGACGAAGGCCGCGGCGACGAGGGCGACAGCAGGGTCGTTGTCGTGGGCCAGCTGGCGCAGAACCTCCCGCACGGTGGTTCCCCTCAGTTCGACCAGCGCCTGGGCCAGGCGTATCCGCACCCCGGAGTCGGCGGCGTGCGCGGTGAGTTCGTCGACCAGTGCGGCGATGATCCGGTCCGCGCACTCGACATCCCGGGACAGCGTTCCCAGGATCTCCGCCGCGTCGACGTCGTGGGAGCCCTCGACCACCATGCCGACGAGTGTCGGCACGGCCGCGGTCACACCACGTCTGCCCAACGCCAGAGCGGCGTGCCCGCGTACCGTCCTGTCCGGATCACCGAGCGCGTCCGCGAGCACCGCGGCCGCACCCGGGGACTCGGGCAACTCGGCGATGGCCAGCACCGCGCGCCGCCGGAGGTCGACGTCCTCCGAGTGCACACCGGCGGCCAGCGTCGCCAGGGCGTCGCTGCCCGACCGGGCGAGCGCCCAGCGCAGGGCGCCCGCGACATTGGGGTCGGATTCGGCCAGGACCGCTCCGGCCAGCAGTTCGGCGGGAACCGACGCCCCTTCCGGGCGGGTCAGGACGGCCTGCTGTCTGCGCGTGGCGCTGGTCGAGCTGAGCCCCTGCATGAGTTCGACGACGCGCAGGACGTCCTGCCAGCCGGTGGGCGCCGATGCATCGATCGCGCGGAGCCGTCTGAGCAGCTCCTGGTCCCGCTCCAGGCGATCTTCCGTCCACCGAACAAGGTCACTGACCAGGGCGGACGGCGCGAAGGCCGGGTCCTCCAGCGCGCGCCCGATCTGCCTGAGCGAGAGGCCGAGGGACCGCAGGCTCTCCACGTGGAAGATCCTGCGGATGTCCTCGGCGGAGTACTCGCGGTAGCCGCCGACGGTACGACCGCTCGGTCGCACCAGCCCGAGGGCATCGTAGTGCCGAAGCATTCGGGCGCTCACCCCCGAACGGCGCGCCACCTCGCCGATCAGCAAGCCGCGGTCTCCGAAGTCCCCGCGGCTGTCGACCTGGTCGTCGTCACCGCGGTCGCGGCGACGGCGGCGGCGTGTTCCGGGCCGAGCGCGACGACTCGCTTCGCCTCGTCGATGGCCCCGTCGAAACCGATCTCCGGATTCCGCAGGAGCAGCTCGGTGGCCCGGGTGTGCGCGGCCACGGCCGGGTCGGGGTTCGCCGCAGCCCTCGCCAGCGCGGGCTCGATCACGTCGCCGAGGTCCGCGAGGGCCCGGCTCAGGCTCAGCCGCACATTGCGGTCGCCGCGGCCGAGCTGCGTGACCAGTTCGTCGGCCAGGTCCTTCTTCTCGTTCTCGGGTACGAGAGCGACCGCGACGCGCCACGCGGTCCGCGCGACCTCGTCGTCAGTGTCGTGCAGCAGGTCACGCGTGATCCAGGCCCACGCGCTCCTCTCGCCGATCTTGGAGAGCGTGTGCAGGGCCTGGCCGCGGGCCGCGGCACGCTCGGAGTGGAGTTCCTGGCGGATCCGGGGCAGGGTGATCTCCGGCGAGAGGCGGGTCAGCGCCCAGGACAGCATGTCCCGCACAAAGAAGTCCGGCTCGACCGCGCACCGCTCGACGAGCGTCTCCAGGAGGCCGGGGTCGGGGTTCGAGCCGGCCGCCAGAGCCGCCTGCAGCCGGACCGACGAGTTCCTGGCGCCCAGAGCGTCGGCCATACGGATGCTCTGCGAGGTTCCGTCTGTCGTGTTGATCGAAACCACCTCCTGCACCCAGTGGACACCTTGACACCGTGCCAAGGTAAAGCCCAATCGCCGTCGCCGAGGACGTCACCGCATGCTGTCGGCCGCTGACATGGAAGCAACATATCCATGGGACGGCAGACCGGCCGTGGTCGGCTTCGATCCGGCTGTTCTCCCGGGCGGCCTCGAAGTGAATGCGCCGACCCGGTGGCGTGGAGGATCAGACACGTCGGCGGGTTTCCGCCCGCCCGCTCGTAGGAGTCAGCCGGTGGGAAGGAGGCCTTCGGTCTGGCCGCTGGCGCTCGTCATGGTCCAGAGGGTGGGGCATTTCTCGGCTGCTGCGCACAGGTCGAGGAACAGGTCTCGGGCGGTCTGCACGGTCAGGGCGTCCAGCTCTGTCCGGCGCCGGAGGCGTAGGCGGCTGCTGCCGGCGAGTCGGCCGAAGGCATCGATGAGCCAGGCAGCATGGAGGTCGCCGGCCTCGACCTGGACGCGTGGTCCGGTGGGGTCGTGGTTGTCGACGACGATGTCGTAGTCGCGGAGGGCCGCCAGCTCGTGGGCGAGGGCGGCGGCGTGCGGCTGCCAGCGCTCCATCGCCACCGCGACGTTCGGCGAGGGGATGGTCAGGCTGATCTCGAACGCCGGGTCGTAGAAGTCGAAGAACGCCAGAACTGACGGCGTCTTCGACGAGGTCCCCAGCCGCTTCGGCCAGTAACCGGGCCAGTAGGCGACCCCGACCGCGGCTCGTGCCCATTCGGCTGGTCGACTGACCGAGGTGCTGACCCCGGCGAACTGCATGCCCTTCCACCCCGGGGTCGAGTAGTCGACCCTTTCGGTCTGCAACGCGGCGGTGAAGCTGTCGAAGAACAGCCGCAGCTGAGGATAGAGCTGTCCGATCGCGGTCCGCTGTGCCGCCGCCACCTGGTCAAAGGCGGCCAGGTCCAGACGGTGGAACACCTCGCGTACCTCCCGGCTTTCCATGAACCTCAGGGCATCGTCAGCCAGGCGCCGCTCGTGCGGAGCCAGCCCGTCGGCGGTGTCGAGGCAGGTGGCGATCTGGTGCCAGGGCAGCCAGCGGAACCGCCCCGCACCGCCGTCCGGCACCAGCTGGCGGACGGACCGTGCGGCCAGCTCCAGGTCCGCTGTGGGTGGGACAGCTCCGACGGTCACGGCCACGACCACCGGATCCGGCCAGCCGCGAGCCGCGGTGACCGCGCGCAGCGCGGCGAACTGGGCGGCGAGCTGGTGCAGCGGCTCCCCGCCGGCTGGCTCATCGGCGGGGTAGAGCGAGAACGGAGAAGTGTACTTCGCCTCGAACACGACCACCGTCGTCCCGGCGGTCACCACCACGTCCGGTTCGACCCGCATCCCTGGTAGCTGGGGCACCTGGTAACTCGGCCACAGGTCAACCCGGGCACGGTCCAACACCTCCGGATCGACCTGCACGTCGACGGCAGCAAGCACCGCCCCGAGCACCCGCCGACAGGGCAGATAGCGGATCGCACCGAACACCGCGTCGGTCAGCGCGTCCTCGGAACGGTCTGACGCTGTCCCAGCGGAGGGATCGAGCTTGCCGGCCAGGATCGCGAGCATCGCCCCAGTATGACCGCCTCGATCCTGGCCCCGCAGACAAGGGCTGGTGGTCAGGGCATCGACGTCCCCACGAAGAAGAGTCGGTTACCCTCCCGGTTTCCGTTTATGGGAGAGTTTGACCAGACCAGAGTGGTCTTTGTGTGGGATCGGAGGCAGGGGGACCGTGACTGACAGCGGCGACGCTACGCGGGGCTACAGTGCAGTAGCGCCGGACTGGGCGCCCGGGGGCATCGATCTGAAGACCGATGTTCCGCACTCGGCTCGGGTGTACGACTACATCCTGGGCGGCAAGGACAATTTTGCCGCAGACCGCGCCGCTGCCGAAGGTATCGTCAAGAGCTGGCCGCATCTCCCTGTGTCCATGCGGTCCAACCGCAACTTCATGGCGAGGGTGGCCCGCGTCCTGGCTACGGAACACGGTTTCCGTCAGTTCCTGGACATCGGCACTGGTCTGCCGACGGCTCCCAACCTGCACGACGTCGTCCAGGAGGTAGCGCCGGCGTCGCGGGTCCTCTACGTCGACAACGATCCCATCGTGCTGGTACACGCCCGAGCCCTGCTCACCAGCACCGAGGAAGGACGGACGTCCTACCTCGACGCGGACTTCTCCGACCCGGAGGCGATCCTGCGCTCCCCGGAGCTGCGGAAGACGCTTGACCTGACCCGGCCGGTGGCGGTCAGCATCATCGCGGTCGTGCACTTCATCGTCGATGACGACGTTGTCCGCGCCCTCATCGAGCAGATCATGGCGCCATTGGCGTCGGGCAGCGTTCTCGCGCTGTCCACCTGCACGGCGGACAGCGCACCGGACGAGGTCGCCGTCGGAGTGGGTGCGTACAACGCCAGCGGCATACCACTGATAGCACGGGACAAGGCCCGGGCAGAGGGCTTGTTCGCCGGCCTTGAACTCCTCGATCCCGGCGTGGTCCTCGTCAACCACTGGCACCCCGACGAGGCCGCAGCCGCCACCGATGACGCGCACGTCCACATGTACGGCGGGATCGCCCGGAAGAAGTAACAAGAAGTAGCACCGTGCGGGGCTCCCCCTCCGAGCCCCGCATCCGGCCACCATCGTGTCGACAGTCCTACCGAGACCCGCCGACAGCGGCGCTTCGTCGGCGTCCAAGGACATCGAGCTTCCGGTGCTGGCGGCATGGAGGTCGCGGCCCTCCCCTCCGCGTCAGGCAGTCCTGACCAGTCGCTGCCCCCCGACGCCCCTCGTACTCCCCCGCCGCCGCAGCCGCATCGCGATCGCCCGGGCCGCCCCCGGCGATGACCACCGTGTCGCTCACGGCCGGACCCCGCGATACACCGATGTCCTGAGACGTCCTACCGGCCCGCCCTGTCCGCGCGAACCTACAACTCAGGACATCGGCGAAAGCAGGGGGACCTCCGCGGTCCAGGCTCCCTGGGGCTGTTCTCCGATTCCGGCAAACCGGAACGAGCTAATCTGATCATTCCATGGCACGTTCTGGACGCTCCCGTTTTTCGTCGACCAGATCGCTCCTGATCCGCTGGAGTGATCACATGTCCTGGTGCAGCCGGGGTCAGGACCGCTGCGCCTTCTCGAGGAAACCGACGGCACGTCCGGCCGCGTCCTCCGAGCTGAGCTGGGCGGCCAGCCGGGCCGCTCGTTCCCGCGGTTCGCGGTCCAGCAGCGGTTCCGCGGCGCGGACGAGGGTCCGCTCATTCATCTCGGGGAAGCGCAGGGTGGCCCCGATCCCGAGGCGTTCGAGCTGTGCGCCCCAGAAGGGCTGGTCGCCGATGACCGAGCACACGACGGTCGGCAGCCCGGCTCCGACGGAGGCTGCCGTGGTACCGGCACCGCCATGGTGAACGGCGATGCGGCAACGCGGCAGCACCGTATCGTGGTCGAGGTTGCCGACGACACGGACCCGCTGGTCGGCGCTGGTGCCGGTCGGGATGTCGGACCAGCCCGCGCTCACCAGCGCGCGCAACCCCAGCCTGCGGGCGACCGTGCTGATCAGATCGAGCACCCGGGATGGATCCTGGACCGGCATGCTTCCGAATCCGAAGTACGCGGGCGGTTCACCGTCGTCCAGCCACTGGTCCACGGTCGGGTCGAGCTGGTGCTCCCCGAGCAGCTTGCGCTGCTCGGCCGACAGCGTGAGGAAGCCGACCAGCGGGCGATGCGGACCCCAGGCGGCGAGTTCCGGCACCAGGAACCGGCTGTAGGCCTGCAGCTCTGTCGCGCCGGCACGCGCGAGCCGGCGAGGAGTCGGTACTCGCGTCGGCCGCAGGCCCAGCCGTGCCCGCAGCCTGTTGACGTCGGCAGCGAGGACCCGCCATCCGGCGGACTGGACGGCGTGATACATGAAGTGGTTGACGGCACGCGGAAACCGGCGGGTGCTGGCGAGGAAGAACGGGAAGGCCCCGTTCGCCCGCATCGGCGTGTGGTGCAGGGATGCCATCGGCACCCCTCGCCATTCCGCTATGCACGCCGCCTCGTCCTCGATGGTCACACCGGACACGATGAGATCGGCGCCGTCGGAGAGCTCCGCCATGGCGTCGGCGATACGTGTCGCCTGCTGACGCTTGTAGCGGCTGAACCCAAGCATGAGTTTTCCCAGATCGCCCGAGGCCAGCCATGCCTGCACATCCTCGGATCCCATGAAGTCATGCGCACCGACACCGATCGACGCGGTGTCCACCCCCATGCTGACCCCGAAGTGAGCAAGGTCCTCAGGGAGGCCGAGGACCACCTCGTGACCGCGCCGGACCAGTTCGGCACCGAGTATCGCCGCGGGTTGTGCATCGCCTCGGGTACCCATCACGAAAACTGCGACACGCACGGAGCCAACCTTCCGCCTGAAGCCCGACCATGACGAAGGAGCCCGAGCCGCCCGTGGGAGTGCCCCGAGCGCCCGGCGCCCGGCGTGCCAGGGGCCCGGGCACGCCGGACGACCACGGACCGATTCGGGTCAGACCGAGGAAAGGAGCTGATCAATTCGATCGCAGGAGCACTCTGTCGGCGCCGTCCCGCCGGGTGACGCTCCCGATGCTGGCGACGGTCCGGCCGGACTGCTGGGCCCGCACCGTCACCGCCAGCTTCCCGAACACCGTACGCGGATGGTGATCGACGGTCTTCTCGCTGGGAGCGACCTCTCGGGCGCCCTGACGGCTGGCGAGACCCGCGGCGGCCCGCTTACCGACGGCGAGCTCCAGAGGGCCCAGCGAATCGGGCATCTCCACACATTCCAGGTATCAGCGATAGCTCGCACCGTACCGGACGGCCGGTAGCGGTGACGAAGGCACCTGCCGCCCGCCCGCGCCCACCGGGCGCGGCAGCTCGCCGTGGCGGACGGGACGCCGGTCCTGTCAGGCGGCGGCGACAGCGCTGTCACATTCCGACGCACGCCGGACGGCTGGCCCCGACGATCAGACGGAGCGGGCTGTCACTCGCCGCCCGGGAGCTGAATACCGGTGAGACTGCGACGCGTTTCGGTTGAGTCGATCTTCACTGTCACCGTGGTGCTGGTAGCCGCTCGGCCAGTCTCGGGCTGGGGTCCGATACGAGCGAGGACAGCGGGCTGGTCGGCAGTGCTGTCCGCCCTTCCCGTTCCGCGGACCAGGCGTCACCCGGCCCGGGCAGGGCGGTGTCGCCCAGCGCCACGGCCCGAGCGGTCAGTGCGGCGATCATGGCGTCGGATCGGCGACCGCGTCGCTCCTGCATCCGCGACGCTGCCGAGTGCTTCGTTGTCCGAATGGTGCGGGTTCAGGCCGGTCGGATCGCACCGATCCTCGCCAGGAGGCTTTCGGATTCGGTCCAGAGGCGAGCGGCGGCGGCGTCGTCCTGCGCGGCTTCGGAGGGTGGTTCCTCTGCCTTGTCGTGAAAGTAGCGTCCGGCCGGGCGGCCGCCTTCGGGTGAGGTGGCGAGCCAGAGCAGTGTTTCGGCGGCTTCGTCGGGTGGTGCCGTGTCTGCCGCGGCCATGTGGGCCCGC
>NZ_JBFLUG010000148.1:0-16936 GCF_041008525.1 Parafrankia sp. FMc2
TACGGCTTACGTTCCACCATGTCTTCCAGCAGAACGCACCAGCCCCCACACGCAACACGATCAACCCCGCACGCCAGACATCACCTCAACCCGAAACCCAGCGAACCCGTACAGAACACCCTCTGAGACCTGCTGGAGCCGGTGCTGGAGAAGGTCGAGTGGGCGCTGCCGCGGCGGCGCTGTGGGTGTTGTGGGAAGGTCACGGCGGCGTCGGTGCCGGGGGTGCGGCACGCGGCGGCGGGCACGGTGTCCTACGGGCCGCGGCTGCACGCGGCGGCGGTGTTACTGGCGTCCGAGGGCAACGTGCCGGTCGAGCGGGCCGCGATGGTGATCGACACGCTGCTGGGTGTGCCGGTCTCGGCGGGGTTCATCGCCCGCGCGAACGCCCGGGTTGCCGACGACCTGGCCACGGCGGGTTTCGACGAGGCGATGAAGACCGCGCTGCGGGCGGTGCTGGTGCTCGCGCCGAACGTCCAGAAGGGGGCAGGCAGGCTCATCGACCTGCTCCGCGAGGCGAACCGGCTGGTCGTCGCCGCCCGCGCCACCGGCCAGAGCCGCCTCGACCAGGACGTGATCGACGAGCTGCGGGCCCGCTACGACGCCGACGTCCAGATCGGCGAGCTGACGAACATGTCCCGCCCCTGGACCGACGACAAGAACCACCCCGGCCTGGTCCTGGCCCGCCGGCTTGCCGCGAAGGCCGACCAGGTCTGGCTGTTCTGCGCCAACTTCCACGTTCCCTGGACGAACAACCCCGCCGAGCAGGCGATCAGGCTCCCGAAACGCCACCAGGCCATCTCCGGCTACTGGCACACCCCGACAACCCTCACCGCCTAAACCAACATCAACACGGGGCTGCTGGAACCGTCACCCGTGAATGGACACGGGCACGCAGTGCCTTCTTGTCGATCTTCCCGGTGGGCAGTATCGGCAGCTCGTCGACCACGATCACAGACCGGGGGGCCTTGTAGCGTGCGAGCTGGGAGCCCACGTGCTCCTTGAGCTCGGCGGCGTCCACCACCGCGCCCTCGGCCGCGACGACGATCGCGCAGACCGCTTCGCCCCAGCGCTGGTCGGGCACCCCGACCACGGCGCACTGCGCCACCGCGGGGTGCTTGTTCAGCGTGTCCTCGACTTCGAGGGAGTAGATGTTCTCACCGCCGCTGATGATGACGTCTTTCTTGCGGTCGACAAGGTGTAGCAGGCCTTCCTCATCGAGTACGCCGATGTCGCCGGTATGGCACCAGCCGTCCCGGATGGTGGCCGTGGTCGCGGCGGTGTCGTTCCAGTAGCCGAGGAACATCGAGGGGGACGAGACGACGATCTCCCCGGGAGTCCCTTGTGGACAGTCGTTGCCCTCGTCGTCGACGATCCGTACGGACACGTCGGGGAACGGGTGCCCGACGGAGGTGAGCCGGCGATCCCGTGCCGGGCCTTCGCCGCGGTGGAGCTCGCGGGGGAGTGCGGAGGTCATGACCTCGGTCTGGCCATAGAGGTTCAGGAACCCGGCCTCGGGCATCGCGGCCAGCGCCGCGGTCAGCGTGGGTGCGGTGATCGGCGCGGCGGAGTAGACCACGGTGCGGACTCCGGCGAGTGCGTCCGTTCCGGTGGCCGCGTCGATGACGGCCTGCAGCATGGTGGGTGCCAGGTGCAGCACCGTGACCCCTTCGGCGGGCACGGTCTCGATGACCGCGGCCGGGTCGAACTGGCGGTGCAGCACGGCGGTGCCGCCGCGGGCGTGGATGCCCAGCGCCATGGCCATGGCTCCAATGTGGAACATCGGCATGGTGAGCAGGATCCGGTCGTCGCTGCCGCTGCGCATCTCGTTGTTCATCAGGTGTGCGCCGGCGAACATGCCGCGCTGCCCGAGGATGCAGCCCTTCGGCCGGCTCGTGGTGCCACTGGTGTAGATCAGGAACGCGATGTCGTCGGGACGGGCGCTGAACGGCAGGTCCTCACCTCGCCGGGCGGCCACGAACTCTTGGTAGTCAACGATATCCGTTCGGTCGGTCCGCTCCAGGCAGACCACGAGTTCCAGGCCCAGCTCCGCGCGCACGGCGTCGGCGACCGGCAGGTACTCCGCGTCGACGAACAGCACCCGCGGGCTCGCGTCGGCGAGGATGCGGCCGATCTCCGGTGCCGCGAGGCGAAAGCTGACCGTGGCGACGGCAATGCCGGACAGCTGCCCGGCCGCCAGCACCTCACCGAACTCGATGCTGTTGCGGCCAAGGATGGCGATCCGGTCCTGCCGGTGCAGTCCCACCCCGGCCAGCGCGGCGGTCAGCGCCGACGCGCGTTCGCAGAGCTCGCGATGGGTGATGCTGCGGTCG
This sequence comes from Parafrankia sp. FMc2, assembly GCF_041008525.1. NCBI lineage: Bacteria > Bacillati > Actinomycetota > Actinomycetes > Frankiales > Frankiaceae > Parafrankia > Parafrankia sp. FMc2. Next base: position 2,331 of record NZ_JBFLUG010000148.1, read on the forward strand.
TCGGCGACGTACGCGGGAACGCCGGCGAAGCGCACCGCATTCTGGCGGACGACATCGCCGAGACACTGCTGTGTGGGCACGGGCTACTCCAATGGGGATCCCGGCGAACTTACTTGACGATAATGTCAACCCGAGTCGTCCCGGGCAAGGGGCGGGGCCGGCCGGGTGGTCCACTCGGCGAGCACCTCGGCTGTGTGCTCACCGGTGGCGGCCAGCACCTCGACCGAGGCGGGCCGCTCCGCACCCGCCGTTCGCGGCGCGGGCGCCGGAACCGTCACGGTCCGCCCGTCATGGGTGTGCAGCGCGCGCAACGCGCCCCTGGCCCAAATGTGCGGGTCGGCGGCCACGTCTCGCGCGGTGTTCACCGGTGCGACGGGCAGCATCGCCGCGACCATCTTGCCGATGGCCTCGTCCCGGTCATGGCCCTCGAACCAGGCCCGCACAGCGTGTTCGAGCTCCGCGTCGTCGGGCGCGCCCACCAGCGCGGCGAGATCCCGGCGCTGGCGGGGCGTGGAGATGCTCGTGGCGACCCAGGCGCCGTCCGCGGTGGAGAACACCATGCGCAGGCTCGACCCAGCGAGCCGGCTGCCGAGCCGGCCCGGTGGAGGCACCCCGTCGGACACCGCGGTCACGGTCGGACCGACGATGTGCAGCATCGCGTCGACCGGGTTCACGTCCACCACCCGGCCGCGCGCGCTGTTGGCCACCAGGTCGTAGCAGGCGGAGACCACCCCGAAGGCCCCGGTCAGCGCCATCACCGCGTCCCCGAGCGGGACCGAGGGCAGAACCGGCGGCCCGTCGGCGTCCCCTGTCATGTGAGTGAGCCCGGCGAACGCCTCGGCCAGGGTGCCGTTTCCTGGCCGGTCCGCGTACGGGCCGTCCGCCCCGAACCCGCTGACGTGCGCGACGACGAGGTCCGGATTGACCGCCAGCAGGGTCGCCGGATCGAGGCCACGTCGTGCGAGCCGGGCGGCGGGCTCGTTGACCACGACGACGTCGGCCGCGGCGACCAGCCGGTGCAGGGTGGCCCTGTCCTCGCTGTCGAGCACGACCGACCGCTTCCCCCGTGCGGTCAGCGGCCAGAAGGGGGTCGTGCGGTAGCTGTCGCCCTCCGGCGGCTCCAGCAGCACCACGTCGGCGCCGTGGTCGGCGAGCAGGGCGGACAGCAGTGGCGCGGCGAACAGCGAGGCGGCGTCGAGCACCCGCAGCCCCGCGAGCGTGCCTGCTGTCATGCGCCGACCCGCCGGGTCTGCGTGATCGTGGTGCCCCAGCTGTGCAGCGCGGCCGCGTGCAGTCCGCCCAACCCGCCGGCGACCATGACCAGCACGTCCTCCGGCCGCTGGGCGAGGTGCACTCGCCCGCGCCCGTCGACCCGGCCCGCCTGCTCGAACTGACGCTGATGCTGCTCCGGCCACTCCGATAGGGGCACCGCGGCGTAGTCCCAGAGGATGCGCGAGACGTCGGCGACGTCCGGGTAGGCGCGGCCGATCATCTCGGCCCACACGGGGTTGAGCGCCACGAGCACCTCGGCGAAGGAGAGCTGGACGAGGAAGCCGTTGGCACCCGTATGTGCCAGCGCGCGCCCGACGAAGTGCAACAGCACATCGGGATCGGCCGCGACGACCTCGCAGATGTTGGCCGTGCCCATCGTGCCGAATACGGTCACCGCGTCCCCTGCGACGCCCCGCCGCTCCGCGAGCGGTGTCCATGGCGAGCGTTCCTCCCACTCGCCGAACACGATGCCCGTGGCGCGCCCTGGCTGGCCGAACGTGCTCTGCGACGTCACCCCGACCCGCTGCCCCGCGATATTGCGCATGACCAGGCGCAGCGCGCGCCCGATCGCGGAGGACGGCCCGTCGGCGCCGCCGAGGCAGCCGGTTCCGAACGGGATCCCGAGCTCATGCCTGAGCCCGCCGTTGACGACGACGGCAGGTGTCACCGAGCCGGTCGTGGCGTTGAGCGCGTGCAGTTCGAAGCCGGGGTCCGCCATCGCGCCGATCGCGCTTAACAGCAGCGGCATCGCGGACGGGGGGGCACCGGCCATCACCGCGTTGACGGCCACCTTCTCGACGGTGCACGCCGCCCCCGACGGGGGTAAGGTCGCGACCACCTCGTCCGCGGGCCGGCCCGCGGACGCGACGTGCGCGGCGACCCGTTCGGGCGTCGGCGGCACGAGCGGAAGGCCGTCGCTCCAGCCGCGTTCGTGCGCGAACGCGGCGAAGGACTCATGGTCGGCGGGAGCCACGATGCTCGTCGCTGCGGTGGTCATGCGACGCTCGCCCCCAGGTTCTCCAGCAGCCGCCGGTACAGCGCGCGGGCGTGGGCACGGACCTCGTCCTCGGGCAACGTGTGCACCGAGAACGGCAGTACGATCAGGCGCAGGCCAGGGCGGCCCTGGTCGGCGGCGAGTGTCCTGGCGAGGGTCTCGAACTGCTCGGTGACCCCGACGATCGCCGGCAGGCCTCGGGTGAGCCCCGACAGCCCGTCCCTGACGCTCCACGAGGTGCAGGAACCGCAGTTGCCGAGGCCGGACACGACGACGTCCACCCCGCCGACGAACGCGTCGTACTCGGCCTGCTTGCGCTCGCCTTCCGCGCCCTTGAGACCCTGTGCACGGCGCCAGGTGGTCACCGCCGCCCCGGCCGCTTCGAGTTCGCGGGTCCATTCGCTGACCGTCCAGTCCCAGGCCGGCCACAGCACGTCGACGCGGAAGCCGATGCGCTTCCCGGAAAGGGGTCCCGCGTCCGGCCCTGGGTCCGGATTCCCCGGCGAGATCTCACCCGTCGGGTCCAGGACCGTGATCACGCCCCCGGTCGCCGCGTGCGCGGCGGGCTCGGGCGGCCCGGGTTCCCGGGGGTCGGCGAGCACCAGCCGCCGCACACCGGGGACGGTCCGCCGCAGGGCGCCGTCGACAACGTCGCGCAGCCGATCCGGCGGGAGGACGCAGTCCGCGCAGGTGATGTCGTCGAGGGCGAGGGCGAGCTCGATGGTGCCGAGCCGCTCGTCGAGAGACGTCAGTCGCAGCGCCGCCCCGTCGCCCTCGAACATCGCCGCGAGATCGGCGACCGTCTTCTCAACGCTGTCACGGTCGATCATGCTGGCCTCCCGCGTGGGCCTCCTCATCGGAGCCCTGGACGTTGTTATTTGGCGATGATGTCAAGTTCGGTCCCGGCAGGCAAGAGCCTCTCCCTCGATCCCCGGGACCACGCCCCCATAATCTCCGCGCCGTGCAGGGCTGTCCCGGTTGATGTCCACAAACGACTTTTACGTTCAGCGGGCGTTGAAAATTGCCGCGGGAAAAGGGAAATCGAGGCGCCACGCAGCTGGTTTCAGGTCCCGTGCCGTGAAGCGTCGACGAACCGACAAGTTTTTGTGGCAATGGTTGTCTGCCGGTAGCTGTTCAGCTCGGGTGGTAGGCGGTGCGCTTGGCGCTTATCCGCATCAGGGCAGGCGGAGCGCCCCGTGCGCGATGCGCGCGGGGTTCGTGTTGGCGGTATGGCAGGCTGGCCGCGTCAGCCGGGTTCAGCGGCGGGCGGTAGCCAGGGGCTGGTCGTGAAGAGTCGTTCGAGAACGTCGAGGGTGTCGAGGCCCCACTTGGTCGCGGTCGATGGGATCTGCGGTGACCAGGGGGCTCCCTGGTCACCGCCGCCGGTCATCCGGGACCACTTCCCGCTCGACGATCGCCGCGCGGACCTGCTGTCGCAGGATCTTTCCCATCGAGTTGCGCGGAATGGACGGCAGCGTCTCCACCCGCTCCGGAGTCTTGTACCGGGCCAGTCCCGAGTCCCGGCAATGCGCGCGCACGTCGTCCAGGGTGGGCGCGGGCAGCCCCTGCACCGGAACCACCACGGCGCAGCACATCTCGCCCAGGCGTGCATGCGGCAGCCCGATGACCGCGATGTCCGCGATCGCCGGATGCGTGGACAGCACCGCTTCGATCTCGGCGACCGAGATGTTCTCGGCACCTCGCACCACGATCTCCTTGAGCCGGCCGGTCATGGTGACCAGGCCGTGCTCGTCCATGGTGGCGAGATCGCCGGTGCGGACGTAGCCTTGTTCGTCTATCGCGTTGGCGTCGAGTTGGTGGTCCAGGTAACCGACGCAGCGCTGCGGCCCGCGTAACCGCAGCTCCCCCGAGTTCCCCGTGGGCAGGTCGGTTCCGTCGGCGCCGACGATCCGGACCTCCACACCCGGCCCGGGGAGCCAGGAGGACCTCGCCTTACCCGCCTCGTCCCTAGGCCGCGGAAATCCCGCGGCGGGGAACTCGGTCAGGCCGTACCCGTTCACCACGCCGTCCCCGCCCAATGTCCGGCGGACGAGCTCGTCGAGGTCCGGAGCGACCGGCGCACCGCCACCCATGCACAGCCGCAGTCTGGGAAACAGCCGCTCGGCGCCGTGTTTTTGTTGCGCGGCAAGGTAAGCCTGGAAGAATGGTGTCGCGCTGCCGAGGATCGTCGCCCCGTGTTCAGCCATGACAGCCGGTGACGCGGCGGGGTCGAAAGTGTCGAGGAGCACGAGCCGGCTGCCCACACGCAACCCGGTGATCAGCCAGGCTATGCCGCCGATGTGGGCGAAGGGGTATGCCATCGGGAACACGTCGTCTTCCCCGACACCGAACTGGTCCACCATCGTGTTCGAGGACGCGAACACGGAAGCGTCGGTGTGTAGCACGCCCTTGGGCCGCGCGGTGCTGCCCGACGTCACGTACACCCAGCGCGGGGCGTCCGACGCCGGTGGCGAAGGTAAGCCCGCCGGGTCACCTTGCGGCAGCGCGAGGTCCGTGCCCGGGTTTTCGCTGTGGTCGCAAGGAATCACCCGAGCGCGGGCCCCGGCGATGGACCGCACCGCCGCGGCGTGCTCGAACCCGCGCCAGCGGGTCGGGACCACCGCGAACTCCGGCCCGAACTGGTCGTCGAGCGCGCATAGCTCCGCCTCCCGCAGAACCGTGATCACCGGGTTCTGCACGGCGCCGAGCCGGGCCAGCGCCACGCTGAGCACCACGGATTCCAGCGTGGTGGGCAGCTGCCACATGACCCGCGAGCCCGGCCGCACACCCTGCCCCGCGAGCCCGGCTGCCACCCGCTCCGCGGTGTCGCGGAGCCCGGCGGCGGTCATCGTGCGGCCCCGGTCGTCGCTCAGCAGGATCTGGCCGGGTGTCCGCTCGGCACGCCAGACCACCAGCTCCCACAGCCGTTGTGTCGGCGCCGTGGTCATCGCGGGCTCCCGGTCCGCGCCGTGCAGCGACCGTACGGGATCGCGTAGTGGTCGCCGGGGCGCAGGCCCGCGTCACGCAGCAGGCGGGCAAGGCGGTTGGCGCCTTCGGTGAGTTCCCGATAAGTCTGCCGCTGACCGGTGCCGGCGACCACCACCGCGGACTTGTCCGGAGTGGACCGTGCGAAATCGGCCGGGTACATGCGTACCTCCTCGTGCACGCCGGATCAGGCGCCGGCTCTTTGCGGGGCGGCGAAGCGCTGCCTGAGCGCCTTCTTGTCGATCTTGCCGGTCGGCAGGACCGGAAGCTCGTCGACGACGACGACCGAGCGCGGTGCTTTGTACCGCACGATGCTCGTGCCGACGTGCTCGCGCAGGTCTGTCACGTCGATACGGTGTCGCCGAGGCAGTGGTCGAAGCGGGTCGACGGCACGGGCTACTCCATTGGGGGCCGGGCGCAGGACTCTGACGATGATGTCAACTGGCCGTGCAAGAGGCAAGGTTTCTCGGCGGTATCAAGTTATATAATTTATTGATATCATGGCACTGAGGTGATGGCTCATGACGCAGGAGTGCGGTAGCTGTTCAGCTCGGGTGGTAGGCGGTGCGCTTGGCGCTTATCCGCATCAGGGCAGGCGGAGCGCCCCGTGCGCGATGCGCGCGGGGTTCGTGTTGGCGGTATGGCAGGCTGGCCGCGTCAGCGGGGTTCAGCGGCGGGCGGTAGCCAGGGGCTGGTCGTGAAGAGTCGTTCGAGAACGTCGAGGGTGTCGAGGCCCCACTTGGTCGCGGTCGACAGGTAGGACTGCACGGCCGCGAAGTCGACGAGGCCGGCCAGGGTCCGCCAGCAACGCACCTCCGGTGTCAGCGTGCGGGCGTCGTGGGCGAGTGAGGAGCGGTCGCCGTGGTTGCAGGTCTCGCCGCGGGTGTGCGCGCCGCACCAGGCGTGCAGCGCCTGGGTGAGGTGGGTGTAGCCGTGGTAGCCGTCACGCATCAGCACGCCGGTGAACGCCGGCCAGATCCCGCCGGCGTCGATCGCTTTCGTGTACGGACTGTCCGACGACGACGGCCACGACGAGTTCGTGCTGTCCTTGCCGACTCGACGGTCCAGTTCGCAGACCCTGTCAGCGAGCTGCTCGACCTGCCCGACCAGCCGCTCAATCAGGCGCGCCTGCTCGATGATCGTGCCGGCCTGGGCGGCGATGGTGGCGTCCCGGTCCGCAAGCAGGCGCACGATTTCCTCGTACGTCGGACGGCCGGCTGACTCCACGTCCCGGACGCTATCCGATCATCACCCACCGGCCCGCGAACGCCACACGATCATCAAACAAGATCTACAAGGCCGCCGCCCAACCGACGTGAACAGCTACGAGTGCGCATGTTTGTGTGCGATCGCGGGGCACTACGGGATCTGCCGGGTCGACGCCGAACCGGGCCTGGTCCTGCCGGGTGCGCGTGTACGTCATCGCGGCGAATGGGGCATTGTGTCGCAGCTGCTACCGGGCTCAGCTGCGGCGCCGTCCGGCGTGGTCCGTCGCGCACGACGGACAGGTGTGGGCACGGATTGCCGGGTGACCGGGAGGGCAGCCAGTGTTACGGTTTGACGATGTCGTCAATTAACGTCGCTATCGACCCCCGGGCCACCGCCGTTGTCTGTGTGGAGTGCCAGGCCGGTGTCCTCGGCGAGAATTCTGTCCTGCCCGCGCTCGCGTCCGACGCCCGAGCGGTGTTGCCCGGCATCGAGAAGCTTGTGCACTCGGCCCGAGCGGCCGGCGCGACCGTGGTGCACGCGACCTTCGAGGGCAGGCTCGGTGCGGTGAACCCGGGAACCGCCCCCTTGTGGCGGGCCATGGCACCCCCCACCGAGGAGTGGGCGCCGGGGCATCCCGCCACGCGGGTCCTGCCCGAGCTCTACGCCGAGGAGGACCTGGTGCTGCCGCGGCACCACGGCTTGTCGGCCACCTGGGGTAATGAGTTGCTGCCCGTGCTGCGGGGCCGCGGCGTGCGCACCGTAGTGTTCGCCGGGGTCTCCCTCAACGTGGCGCTGGTGCTGGGCGCCGGGGAAGCGACCCACGAAGGGTTCGAGGTCGTGATAGCCAGGGACGCGGTCACCGCGACTCCGGCCGAGTACGGCGAACAGATGCTGCGACACACCTTCAAAATGCTCGGCTGGGTCCTGACCGTCGACGAACTCGGCGCGGCCTGGCGCGCCTTCCCAGCCGAAACGAATGTCCAATCCGGGTCCGACGGAGGTCGAACCGCGTGAGCATTCCCAAAAAAGGGCCATTAGCCGGGCGCACCGCGCTGATCACCGGCGCCAGCCGGGGGATCGGCGCCGCCATCGCGCTGCGTTTCGCCGCGGCGGGAGCGAACGTAACTCTGCTCGCCACGTCGGGGCAGCCACGCCCCAACCGGTTGCCTGGCACAGTGTACTCGGTGGCCGAGCAGGTCACCGAAGCCGGCGGGAAGGCGCTGGCGGTGGTCGGCGACATCCGCAAGGACGACGACGTCGAGGCCGCCGTGGCGCGCACCGTCGAGGAGTTCGGCGGGCTGGACATCGTGGTCAACAACGCTGCCGCCTTCGACACGACGCCCACCTCGGCGATCGCGATGAAGAAGTACGATCTGGTGCACGCGATCAACGCGCGCGGCAGCTTCCTGGTCAGCCGGACGGCGCTGCCGCACTTGGACAAGTCCGCGGCCGGGCACATCCTGACCATCTCGCCGCCGCTGGACCTTTCCGGACAGTGGCTGGGCTCGCACCTGGCATACACCGCGTCGAAGTACGCGGCGAGCCTGAACACGCTCGGCCTCGCCGCCGAGCTCGCCGACCGCGGCATCGCGGCGAACTCACTGTGGCCCCGTACGGCAGTCGGTACCGAAGCGATCCGGGTGATCCTCGGGGAGGAGGTCGCGGGCAAGCGGGCCCGCACACCCGCGGTGATGGCCGACGCCGCGCTCGCGATCGTCAGCAGGGACCCGCGGTCGTTCACCGGTCAGCTGGTCACCGACGAGGAAGTCCTGCGCTCCGAGGGAGTGACCGATTTCTCCAGCTACCGCCTCGACGGCGAGGAGTCCGACCTCGAGCTGAGCTTCTTCCTGCCGGAGACCACGGAATGAGCGCGTCCGCCGAGACCGCCGCAGCGGACCTGCGGCCCGCGCAGCACGCTCATTCCGTGATGCACTGCAATCTGAACACGGTCGACGGTGCCCGCGCGGCCGCGTTCGCGATGGCGGTGTTCGGCCTTGACCCACGGATGCGGTCGGTGAGCACCGACGACGATTCGACCAGCTTGGGCCTGGACAAGTCCACCGCCAGCGTGACCACGTTCCTCTACGACCGGCGCGGTCCCCGTGCCGTGCCTGCTGTCGAGTTCGTCGAGTGGCAGCGGCCGGTGGCCCAGCCCGCGGAGCCGGGTATGCGCCCGTCGGCGTTCGTGTCGCTGGGCTACCGTGTCGCATCGCTGTCCCGGCTGCAGAACCGGCTTACGACGCTGGGCCACACCGGTGAGCCGGTTGCCGGCGGGCTGCGCGTACGTGGCGCGATATGGCCAGGTCTGAAGGTCAGCGATCCCGACGGCGTCACGATCGAGGTCGTGGAGATCCCACCCGCGGAGACGGATCCGGCCGGTGGCCTGATCTCCCACGAGCGGATGCAATGCACCGATCTGACGCGGTCGATCGCGTGGTACGGCTCGATCGGCTGGGCCGTGCGGGCGCGCGGCACTGACGAGGGGACGCCCTGGGCGTCACTTCGTCCTGCCGGAGGACCCGACGTTCTCGCTGGAGCTGGAGGAGCGGGCCGGCGTCGCGACCGGATCGCCCCGGCGGGCCAACACCCACGGCCTGTACCGGATCGCGCTCGCGGTCGACGACGTGCGCGAGGCGCACACGGCACTCGTGCGGGAGTCGGGTGAGCAGGTGCCAGAACCACTCTTCATCCCGATGCTGGACACCCCGACCGGCGGGTTCACGGTGCTGTTCCTTGCCGATCCGGACGGCGCGGTCGTCGAGCTGGTCGAGCGTCCGCGCTCACAGGTCCGGCGGCCAACCGAACCCCGCTGACGAGACACCGACAGAACCGGGGCCGGCGAAACCGCCGGCCCCGGTTCTGTGTCAGACCTCGACGACGGGATCCGCGGGCGCTCCCGCCAGCAACGTCCGGCCGGTCGCCTCGCTCAGCGCTCGATGCCCGCCGAGCAGGGCATCGAGCGCGCTCGCGCGCGTGACATAGCGGTGCATCGCGCTCTCGCTCGTCAGGCCCATCGCGCCGAGCACCTGGACACAGTGCCGCATCACTTCGGCCTGCGCGCGCCCAGCTCGCAGCTTGGCCAGCGCGGCCGCCCAGGCACCGCCGTCGGCGCTTCCCGCGGCGGCCCAGGCGGCGTCGAGCATCGACGCGCTGTCGTTGATCGCGACATGGCCTTCGGCGAGACGATGGCGCACGGCCTGGAACGACGCGATGGGGCGGCCGTACTGCACCCGTGCGGAGGTGTGGGCTACGGCGAGACCCAACGCAGCCTGGCACACTCCGGCGATCTCCGCGGCCAGCGCCCGGCGTCCGGCGGCTACCGCCCGCTCCCAGGCTTTGGCGGCGGGAACCGTGGTCCCGGACGGCTGCCAGCCGGTCACCGTCAGCCAGCCCGAGCCGGCATCGAAGCCTGCGACGGGTTCGGTCGGGAGGCTGCCTGGGTCCGCGGTGAGCAGCGCGACAGAACCGCTCTCCCGCACCGGCACCACCACCTCGTCGACCGATTCCAGGCCGGCCAGCAGCAGCCCGCGCACCGGTCCATCCACAGTGGACGGCTGATCGCCGTCACCGGGATGCGGGTAGAGCACCGCGCGGGTGCCGTTCCCGGCTGGCAGAACCTGGTCGAGTTCGGCGAGCAGCACGGCGTCGAGCGCGTGCGAGGACGCCAGCGCCCTGCCGTGCTCGGTGAACAGCAGCGTGGTCGCGCCGGCGGGATCCTCGGCCACCACTTCCGACCAGCCCAGGGTCTCCAGGGCCGGGCCGACCGCGCGGCCGGCCGAGCCGGCGAACAGATTGCGCAGCGATCCGGTGAGCAGTTCGGCGGTCGCGGCGTCCATGGTCGTACTCGTCATGCCCGGGGCTCCTTCGGCAAGCCGAGCACGTGGTCGGCCAGAATCGTGCGCTGGACCTCGGCGGACCCGCCGAGAATGGTGGTCGACCGGCTGAACCACCAGTCCGCCCGCCAGTCTCCGGTGTCCGCGCCCGCACCGAAGACGAAGTCGGTGCCGAGCAGGTCGCGGGCGAGATCGTGCACGCTGATCTCCGCTGTCGCGAGCAGAACCTTGTCCACGCTGGCTTCCGGGCCCACGGTCTCCCCTGCCGCGAGCCGTCGCACCGTCTGCGCGCTCCGCGCGCGGAGCGCGATGATGTCGCCATAGCACTCGCCGATGCGGGTGGCGGCGCCGTCGGGCAAGGACGTGCCGGCCACCTGGCCGAGCAGCTCGCGGAAACGGCGCAATGCCACCGCGGAGCACAGCCACGCATACATCGCCCGTTCCCACTGCAGGAGGTACATCGCCACGGCCCAGCCCTGGCCCTCCTCGCCGATGAGCCGGTCTGTAGGGACAACCACGTCGTCGAAGAACACCTCGGCCAGGTCCTGGTACCCGCTGGCCAGCGCGATGGGCCGGACGGAGACGCTGGGGGCGTCCGCATCCACCATGATCATGGATAGGCCGCGGTGCCTGCTCTCCGGCGCTCCGGTGCGCACCAGGCAGACGAAGCGGCTCGCGGTCGCGCCATGGCTGGTCCACAGCTTCTGGCCGGACAGCACGTAGTGGTCGCCTTCACGGCGCGCGCGGCAGCGCAACCCGGCCAGGTCGCTGCCTGCCTCCGGTTCGGAGAACCCTTGCCCCCACCAGTTCTCGCCCCGCAAGTACTCCGGCAGGTAACGGGCGGCCAGGTCCGGTGCGAAGTGGACGACCGGCGGGCCGAGGGTTTCCAGCATCAGGTGTGGGTCGGGCACCGGCAGCCCGGCGGCCGACAGCTCGTCGTAGAGCACGGCCCGGTGCCGTTCGTCGCCGTCGAGGCCACCGACCTCGGCAGGCCAGCCGTAGCGGTTCCAGCCGTCCTTGTAGAGGTGTTCCATGAGGGCGGCGTGATCGGCAATGCGGTGTTCGGTGCTGGCGTAGTGCTTGCCGCGCCAGCGGTCGAGTGCGTCCCCGTTACGCAGGTAGGCGCGCAGCGAGGTGCGGTAGGCCCCGACGTCGGTCGCGAGCGATGCGGTGGCAGTCCTCGTCACGATGCCTGCCGTTCCGCTTCCCGGGCCTTGGACCGTGCGAGGAACTTCCTCACGAGCTCCTGGTGCTCGGGGGTGTCGAAGGAGGCGAACTCCTCGGCCAGCGCGTACTCGAGCACCCCGGCGACAGCCCGTTTGATGTGCATGTTCAGGGCCCGCTTGGTGCTCTGCACCGCTTGCGGGGGTTGCTTGGCGAGTTTCTCGGCGAGTGCGATCGCCTGGTCCAGCAGCTCGCGGTCGGGCACGACGCGGCTGGCAAGGCCGAGCTCGACCGCTTTGTCCGCGGGGATGCGCTCGCTGGTGAGCAGATATTCCTTGGCCCGTAGCATGCCCATCAGCAACGGCCAGGTCGGCGCGCCGCCGTCGGCAGCGGTCAGCCCGACGCTGACATGCGGGTCGGAGATGAACGCGCTCTCGGCGATCAGCACGATGTCGCTGCACACGGCCAGGTTGCAGCCGAGGCCCACCGCGGCACCGTTGACGGCCGCGACCACGGGCAGCGGGAAGTCGACCATCTCGTTCAGCAGCCGGCGGGCGCCGTCGATGTCCTTGCGGCGCGCGGGACGGTCCTCCCACAGCTCGACGAAATGCTCGAAGTCGCCACCCGCACTGAAGGCCTGCCCAGCACCGGTGAGCACGACCGCCCGGACCTCCGGATCGTCGGCGAGATGGCGCCACACGGCGATCAGTGCGTCATGCAGTGTTTCGTTCGCCGCGTTGAGCGCTTCCGGCCGGTTCAGCGTGACGATCCGGATCGGGCCCCTCGCCTCGATGAGCAGCTCCGGCGCGAACGGGTTCGGCATCGACCCCTCCTGTTCGTCCTGGTGCGTGTCCTGCTGACTCCGACGTCAAGAACGACATTCCCCACGTCGGGCGGCGGTGGACAACGCGATAGTAGGTCAATCACAACGCTGATTGACTAAAAAGTCAAATAAGCTTACTGTTTGGCCCGGATTGCCAAGCGAAAGGAGCGGGATCAGTGCGTGCGGAGGGCGAGCGGATGCTCGATGGCCGGGTCGTCATTGTGACCGGCGGTGGCCGGGGCATCGGCCGGAGCCACTGCCTGGAACTCGCCGACCACGGCGCGACCGTGGTCGTGAACGATCTCGGTGTCGGGGTCGGCGGCGAGTCGTCGGCGGAGGACCCGGCCCAGGAGGTCGTGGCCCGCATCGAGGAGCTGGGCGGAAAAGCAGTCGCCGACGCCGGGTCGGTGACCGACTGGGATGGCGTGGGCGGCCTTGTTGAGCGCGCGGTCGAGCAGTTCGGCCGGCTCGACGCGGTGGTCAACAACGCCGGCATCCTGCGGGACAAGACGATCACCTCGCTGACCGAACACGACTGGGACCTGGTGATCGACGTCCACCTCAAGGGGACCTTCGCGCTGACCAAACACGCCTGTGACTACTGGCGCCGGGAGTACAAGCAGGGGCGCCCGGTCGCGGGCCGGGTCGTCAACACCACCTCGGGCACCGGTCTCGCCGGAAACGTCGGCCAGGCCAACTACGGGGCCGCGAAGGCCGGTATCGCCAACCTGACGCTGACCACCGCCATGGAGGGCAGCCGGTACGGCGTCACCGCGAACTGCGTGTCGCCGGTCGCGGCCACCCGGATGACCCAGACCGTCGGGGTTTCCTCCGCCGAGGGTGACTGGGACCCGCTCGACCCGGCCAACTCCTCCCCGGTCGTCGCGTGGCTGTGCTCGGAGCGGTCCGGCTGGCTCACCGGGCGGATCTTGCGCGTCGACGGCAACACCGTGCACCCGGTGGCACCGTGGTCGGTCCTGCCGGGGCACACGGCCAGGAGTGGCGAACGCCTCGACGCGACCGAGCTGGACACCGGGCTGCGCGTGGCGCTTGGCACCTTCCCCGCCGGGATCCCTGGCCTGCGTGGGTGATGTCCGCGCGATCCGGGGTGCACATCGACATGCGCGACAAGGTCGCGCTCGTGACCGGCGGTGGTTACGGGATGGGCTGGGCCTCGGCCCGCCGGTTCGCCGAATGCGGGGCAAGCGTCGTGGTGGCCGACATCGCCTGTACTCCGCATGTTCGGGAAGGGTGCTTTGACCAGCCCGTTTCTTGATCACGGGGGTTTGGTCGGGTCGGCTCCCAGGAGGTCGAGCACGCGCTGCTGCAGCGCGGTAGGCCGGGGGATGTAGGCGGGCTGGCCGCTGTGGGCAGGCACGAGGCGCAGGTCGGCGAGCGCTTCGAGGATGAGCCGGCCGGTGGGCCGGGCCGGGCGGCGGGCGTAGAGCCCAGGAACCAGCTCGCTGGGCCCGGCGGCGCGCCGGGCCTCGCGCTCGACCAGCGAGAACACCAGCAGTGCCAGGCCGACGACGTGCAGCAGCCCGTGGATCCGCTGGTTGTTCTCCAGGTAGAACGGGTTGACCGCGAGAGGGCCCTTGAACGCGCCGTTACGCCGTTCGGCGGCTTCCTGGCCCTTGTAGTCGAGGAAGACCCCGACGGCGTCCTTTTCCGCGACGTTCTGGTTCGTGAGCAGCGCGAACCAGCCGTCGGCCTTCGCGGACAGTTCCAAGGCCGCCTCGTCGAAGAACCAGCTCAGCAGTGGTGTGCCGGTGTTGGAGTGGGTGTCGACGTGGGTCCGTAGCCACGCCCCGACCCGACACTCGGCGGTGATCTTCGCGACGCGGGTGTGGACGGCGGCCTCGTCGGGGTAGTACCGGGTGCCGAGATTACGGTGCAGTATGACCAGCGCGGCCCGCGCCTTGTCCTGACTTGGGCCAAGATCTGATCGTCTCGCTGTTCGCGGACGGGTGACCTGCGGGTTTGGTCTCGGAGGCACGCACTAATCGGGGTGGTGGCCGTGGCCTACTCTGTCGGGCTGTGTCTCCTTACGTGCGGACGGTGAAGACCGCGTCCGGTGCGCGGGCGGTGCAGATCGTGCACTCCCAGCATCGGGGATCGCGCGAGATCGAGCACATCGGGTCAGCGCACACCGACGCCGACCTCGAACTACTCAAGGCCGTGGCCCGCCAGCGGCTCGCTGCCGGGCAGGGCGAGCTCGACCTTCGGCTGCCGGGCAGCCCGGCGAACTCCGGCGCCGCGCTGCCGATCACCTCGACGCGAGCGGGTCACCTCCTCGACGCGCTGGCCCGCGGCTACGACACGCTGG
>NZ_JBFLUG010000149.1:0-16878 GCF_041008525.1 Parafrankia sp. FMc2
GGCTCGAGATCCTCTGGCACTGCCTCACCAAAGGCGTGCTCTACGACGAGGCCACGCACGTCGCCAACCGCAACCGAGCCCTCGGACGCGCCGCCTGAAACCGTGGTTGACAGAGGGTGTCTCACGGCGGCCCCTCGGAGCCCTCGCCCAGCCCGGCCCCGGCCCCGGCCCCGATCTGACCGCCGGACCGCCGTGCGTCCAGCCACAGCCTGATGACGAGGGCGGCCGCACCTGCCAGGCCGATACCGCTGGCCGCGACGGCGGGATGCCACAGGTGCAGCCACACCATCGCCAGCGCGCAGACCGTCTCGATGGCCAGGCTGAAGGCGCAGGCAAGCGCGAGCCAGGCCATCGGGTCGCGCCGCGGCATCCAGGCGAGCACCGCGGCGCCGGGGAGCATCGCGGCGGTGACGAGCGCGGCCGCCGGGCGGGCCGGGCCGATGTATCCCGTCGCGACCATGGCCGCCGTCGCGACGGCCACGAGGAGCAGCCCCTGCTGCACCGCCCGGTCGAGTCGGGCGCTGGTCACGACGCGCCAGCCGTCCCCGCCGGGGCCGCCGTCCCCGGTCTGTGCAGGGGCCGCCGCCGGCGCAGGGACCGCTGCTGGTGCAGGGAGCGGGCATAGCAGACCGGGCCCAGGGCGAAGCCGAGCCACTCGCGGGCGGCCAGCGGGAGACCGACCGACGGCGCCCGGCCGCCGTTGTCCGGACGGCCTGCGCCGTCCACGGCACCGGCAATGGCACTGGTCGGGTGGCCTGTGCCGGCCGCGCCGCCGCGGGCGGTCAGCGCGCGCAGGTGTCCGGCCGCGGCCGGGATCTGGCGGATCATGCGGCGCCGGCTGCGCCGGTCGGAGAGGTGCTTGGTCAGGTAGGCGGACAGGCCCGTCCCGTACCCGAAGAGCTGGCGGCGCAGCGCGTCGAGATCGGTCCGGTGCCCGTGCCAGGCCACGGCGGACGGTTCGTAGGCAAGCGCGTGGCCGTCCAGCAGGACCCGCAGGAACAGGTCGAGATCCTCACCGCCGCGGGTCGGCGTGCCGGCGCCGAGGGCGGTGTCGAAGCCGCCGAGCCCGCGCAGCACCGCCGTCCGCACCGCGAAGCTCGCGCCGGTGCCCAGCAGCCCGGCGGCGAACGGATGGAGCACGGACGGCCCGGTGCGCGCGTCGTACACCCGCGGCCGGCAGCTGGTCCCCCAGCTGACCCGGGCATCGAAGTGGCGCTCGGCGGCAGTGTCCAGGGTGGCGGCGGGGACGAGACCGGTCACGCAGGCGACGTCCGCGCGGCGGGCGAAGCCGCGGGTGAGCCCCGCGACCCACCACGGATCGACGGCGACGTCGTCGTCGGTGAAGGCGATGATCGCTCCGCTGGCGGCGGCGAGCCCGCGGTTGCGCGCGTGGGAGAGACCGGGCCGGTCCTCCCGCACGTACCGGAAGCGCGGCTCGCGGCCGACGGTTCGCCGGAAGGCCTGCCAGGTCGACCTGTCGGACGGAGCATTGTCCACGATGATGATCTCCAGGTCCGGGTGCCGCAGTGCCCGCAGCCGCTCCAGGCAGCCCGCCAGCAGCTCGGCCCGGTTCCGGGTGCAGACGACGACGCTCACCCGCCCCTCGGCCGGGCCGGCGCCACCGTGGCGGGCGGCCGTGGTCAGCGGGCCGAGCCGGTCGACCTCCGCGCGCACCCGGGCCAGCTCGTCGGGCAGGTCGGTCACGACCGCGGACCACACCGCCTCCGGGTTGATCCCGCCGCCACCGCCGCCCGGAACCGCAGCGGTCGTTCCGGCCGTCGTTCCGGCCGTCGTTCCGGCCGTCGTTCCGGCCGGTGTGCCGGGCAGGTCGAGAACGACGAAACCGACGGGCACTCCCTGCCACCGTGCGAGGACCCGGGCCCGGTCGTATCCCGTCCGTGCCTCGTGGCCGCTCGGTGCCTCGTGGCCGGTGCCGAGCGGGCGGCGGGGCGCTCCGAGCGGATCGGCGAGCTCCATCTCACCCGTCCACACCGCCCCCTGGCGGTCGGTGGGCATGGCGGGGTCGCTGGAGGGCCGGGGGCCGAGGGGGCGGCCCTGGAGCCGGCCGCGGGCGTAGCCGGACGTGGTGAGCGCCAGGCCGGCGACAACCGCGGCGGCACGGCGCCGGTCGCCGTGCCGCCGCAGGTCCCGCGCGACGGCCCGCGGCAGCACCGAACGGACGTAGGCACGCTCGGAGGCGAGCCCTGTCGCCGCGCCGACCCGGCCGCTGACCATGGCCTTGGACAGGCCTTCGGCAAGGCAGCGGCTTCGGAAATAGCGCCAGGTGGCGCGGTTCGCCGCGATCTGGTGGGTCACGACCGCGTCCGGCACGTGGAGCACCGCGGCGCCGGGGATGTCGCGGCGGACGCGGATGTAGAACTCCGTCTCCTCGCAGCCGAGCGGTGTCGCGCCGAGGCGTCCCAACCCGTCGGTGAAGCCGGCCACGGCGGTCCAGGCGGATCGTCGCAGCGACATGGCCGCGCCGATCGGGTTGCGGATCGGCGCGATGCTGGTCGGCAGGCCCGGGTAGCTGCAGCCGACGACCCAGTCGAACTCCGGCGGGAACCAGCGGGGCCGGTCCCCGGGCCAGGCGGGCACGACGAGACCACCGGTTCCCTGCACCGCCGGGTCGGCGTACGGCCGGACGAGCCGCGCGAGCCAGTGCGCGTCGGCATGCGCGTCGTCGTCGAGGAACGCCACCACCTCGGACGTCGACCGCGCCACGCCGGTGTTCCGGGCGCCGGAGAGGCCTCGGGGACCCGTGTTGGCGATGACGTCGACGCCGGTGAAGGCGGCCCGGGCGCGGTGACGGAGAGCCTCGTTGTGGTCCGTCACGAGGATGATCTCGTCGGCGGGTGGCTGCTGGGCGACGATGCTCCCGACGGCCCGCTGGAGATCCACCCACCGGTCCTCGGTATAAGCGCAGATCACCACCGATACGGAAGTCGGCACGGTGCGGGGCGCGGTGTCGTGATGCGGGCCCGTCACGCGCGGCCCAGCCCGCTCCGGGCCACCCAGCCGTAGCTCGGTGCGTGCCGCGGCGCGGGAACGCGGGCCCCGCCGTGCGAGGCGGTCCACGGCCTGCGCGGGCGGGGGGCGGGCAGGGTGACGCTGGTCCGTGGTCGCGGCGTTCCCGAGCGCCGCCCCCATTCGGCCATGATCGTGCGCAGCACCCGCAGCCCGTCCGAGACCGCGTTGAGGTTGCTGGTGCCGTGGATCCGCGGATGTTCGAAGCTCGGTACCTCGACCACCCGCAGGCCCGCGTGGGCGACCCGCATGGTGATCAGCGTCTCGATCTCGAAGCCGTCCCCCCCACTGGCCCGGCGTGCCCGGGGCGCCGGGCTCGACGTCCAGCGCGGGGAGAACGTGGTGCCAGAAGGCGTTGTAGCCGTAGCAGAGATCGGAGTAGCGACTGCGCAGCAGCCCGTTGACCAGCCCGCTGAGGGCGAGGTTGCCGGTACGCCGCAGCGGCGTGATGTCGCTGCTGCCGCCGCCCGGCAGGAAGCGGGAGCCCTTCGCGAAGTCGGCGCCGGATCGCAGGACGTGAACGAAGTCGGCGATCTCGGTCGGGTCGGCGGAGCCGTCCGCGTCCAGCATCACGATGATGTCGCCGGTCGCGGCGGCGAAACCGCAGGCAAGTGCGTTGCCCTTGCCCCGGCGGGTCTGGCGCACCACGACGATGTCCGGCCGCAGCGACCTGGCGACGTCGACGGTGCCGTCGGTCGAGTGACCGTCCACCAGGACGACCTCCGCGTCGGCGGGTAGCCGCAGGAGGATGTGTGGCAGGTTTCGCGCTTCGTTGAGTGTCGGGACAACGATGCTGACAGCCGGCGCTTCGACCCGGGCGGTGCTCGTGGTCGGTGCCTGGTCGGTTGTCATTCCCCCCCCCTTGACGCTGGCCGCGGCAGCACGGCCTAGCTGGGTTGTCCGTGGATCTGGCCGGGTTGTCGGTGGATGTCGACGGCCTCGCCCGGCCAGCACGACATGGTGCGGAGCCACGTCGCGGCATGGCTCCGCACGGCGCGGCGCGGTCGCGATGGTGGTGGCGACGGGCGCGCGTCGGGATGGCCCCGGTGGGCGGGTGCGAGAGGTTCCGGCGTCGGCGTCGGCGTCGGTGGCGAGGGGCCGTGGCCGGCGGGGGCCGCGTGCCCGGTGTGCGTCAGCCGGCGCGTCCGGGTCTGGTCCGCGCCTGAGCAGAGACGAACGTAACCGCCCCGGCGAATGTGCAGGCTGCGTCGCGTTGGGTGATGGGCGCCGGGCGGTCACGCGGGCAGCCGGAGGCTGCGCAGGGCGATGCCCTGGCGACGGGGGCGGAGGCAGCGGCCTGGAACGGCGAACCGGGCGGAACGGAACGAGCAGTCACGTTCTGGTCGTCAGGGCGGCGGGTGGCCCCGGTGCCTACCCGGTCGACGTCGGTGCTGTGGCTCGGGGTGCCGGTGTTGCTACCGTCTGCGTTCGATGGTGTGGTGATGCAGGTCACGGTCTGGATGGTCGTGATCGTCCAGGCCGGATCGCGGGTCCCGGTCCCGGTTCCGATCGGGGCCGGGGCCGGGGCCGGGGTCGGGACCGGGGTCGAAGCGTCGGCCCACGTCGGGCAGTAGCCTCCCGCGGGTCGGGCGGCGTCGCGCGGTGCCGCCAGCCCGTCCCGAGCGGCGGGCTCGGCCGGCGAGGCTGATGAGCGTTCCGGCCATCGCGTCGGCCTGCGCGGCGAGGGTGTGATGCGCGACGACGCTGGCCCGGGCGCGGGCGCCGAGCAGCTCGGCGAGCGTCTGGTCGCCGAGCACTCTTGCGATACCAGCGCTGAGATCGTCGACGTCGTCCTGGCGGGCCAGCAGGCCGGTTGCGCCGTCCGTGATCACCTCGGGGATTCCCGATGTCGGGAAGGAGACCACCGGCCGGCCGCAGGCCTGCGCTTCCAGCACGCTCAGCGGCAGCCCTTCCAGACTGGAGGCGAGGACGAGGACGTCGCTGGCCCGCAGCAGATCGCCGATGTCGGACCGCGCGCCCAGGAAGACGACCCGGTCGCCGAGCAGTTCGGCGCCCAGCCGGCGCAGGGACGTCCCGGACGTCGGATCGAGGCTGGGGGCGCCCGCGACGGCCAGCCGGGTCGAGGCCAGGTGGTCGGGCAGCGCGGCCACCGCCCGGATCACCTTGTCGATGCCCTTGCGCGGGTCGAGCCGCGACATGGCCAGGACCAGCGGGGCAGCGGGGTTGGTGGACAGGCTGGCCCGCACACCGGGGTCCGCCGGGCCGGGAGACAGCGCATCGGTGTCGACGCCGTTGCGGATCACCACAGTGCGTCCGGCCGCCCAGCCGGGCAGCGAGGCCGCGACGGCGTCGCTGACGGCGACGGTGCGGGCTGCCGCCCGCACGGCCACGCCGCGCAGCCGTCCGATCAGGTCGGGTTCGTTCTCCTCGTGCAGGACGAGCAGCGCCGGCCGCCGGCACGCCGCCGAGGCGAGTGCGGCTTCGAGGTGGGACCAGTGGCTGTTCGCCTGCACGACGTCGACGCCGAGTCGGCCGGCGATCCGCGCCATCCGGGCCGCGGTGGCCGCGGTCCGGACCGCTTCGCGGGCGGCGAGCGGCGCGCTCGGGCGGCCGTCGGCGCGGCGCAACGCCCGGTTCGCCGGGACCGGCAGGACGACGTGCTCCCGGCCGGCGGCCCGCCAGGCCGCCGCCGTGGCACTGCCCGCCGGGGCGGCCAGGATCTGCTCGATCCCGCGCTGTTCCAGCAGCGGGGCGAGCCGCAGGACGAAGCGCTGGGCACCCCAGAGGCCTTCGCCCTGCTCGATGATGAGGACCCGCGCGACCGGCTGCCTGTCCACCCCGGCGACGTTACGTCACGTCACTCGACGTGTCCTCTCGGTTATGGAGGGCGAGGGGGTGCGCAGCTGCCACGCGGGCCGGCCGGGGCGGCGGGACATCGCCGGAACGGCGGCGACGAACCGCCCGAGCAGGAGTGCCAGCGCCCAACCCGCCACCCCGTAGGCGGAGGCCGTCGCCGGGAGAACGGCGGCGAGGGTGACGAGACCCGCCAGGGCTCCGACGGCGCGTGGCCGGGTCCGGCCGGCCCCGGGCTCCGCGGCCGTCACCGCATCGATCACCACGATCAGCAGCAGCAGCCGGCAGCAGGCGGTCCCCGCGGCGACGTGTTCCGGGCCGAGGGCGGCCCACGGCAGCGGTGCGGCCACCAGCGCCACGGCGACTCCCGGCAGCACCGCGGGCCCGTGCCCCTCGACCAGCCGGCCGAGGGCCAGGATGACGAACACGGCCAGCGCGAACGCGCCCGAGGCGGCGTCCGCCTGACGGCCGACCAGGAGCAGGACGAGCGCGGTGGCGGCCATCGGCCAGACCGCGCCGCCGGCCAGGAGCCGCCCCGCGGCGGCCCGTCCCGCCACGACCGGCCCCGCCGGGACCCGCAACGGGTGGGGCCGGGCTGCCCGGGCCCGTCCTGCCGGGCTCCTTGTCCGCGAGGGGAGTGCCGGCGCGGGGAACGACGCTGGCCGCTGGGCCGCGTTGGACTGCCAGAGCAGCCACCCGCACCGTGGGCCGGCCGCCAGCGCGACCGGGGCCAGCCAGGCGAGCAGAGCCAGATGCGCCTGGCTCGCGCCGGTGTCGCTGAGGGCGATGATCGTGCCCAGTCGGGCGAGGCCGACCGCCGCGCCACCGAGTGCCTCGGCCCCCAGCCGGTCGCGGGGGCCGGTCGGCCCGGCCGGCCCCCGCGGCAAGCCCTGCCACAGGCTTCCGCTGGCCGCGGCCAGCGGAAGAAGAATGAGGAAGCCGGGACTCACGCTGAGAAAGGCGAGGCCGGGAATCAGCCAGCCGCTCGCTCCGGCGAGCAGCGCGGCGCCGCAGGCAGCCAGCAGGCCCGCGCGTAGCCGCCGGTGCGCGCCGGCGCCGGCGGTGGCATCCCGCGCGAGCTGCACGACGAGCCAGACACCCAGCGCCGCGGCGGTGTCGACCGCGAGGACCGGGGCTGGCACCCGGTGCGCCGCGAAACCCCAGAAGGCGGCGGCGAGCAGCAGGGCCGCCACCTGGGAGGTGACGGCCACCGTTCGGCTCGCCGCGGCGGTCCGACTGGCCCGCGAGACCCGGGCGGGCCAGTCGGCGCGAGCCGCGTGCTCCGTCCAGTCCGCGGTGCCGGCCCAGTCGGCGTTCCCGGTCCAGGCCGCGTGCCAGGCCCAACCGGCGCTCAGGTCCCGGTCAACGCCCGCGTCACCGTGTGTGGCGGCGCCGGTGGGCCGGCCCGCGCTCACCTTCCCTCCGGTGCGGGTCTCCCGGCCGGTGCGGGCCTCTCCGGCCGTGCGGGCCTCTCCGACTGTGCCGGTGTCTCCGACTGTGCCGGTGTCTCTGTTCGCGCCTGCATCCCCGCTTGTGCCTGCTTCTCTGGCTGTGCCGGTGGCCCGGGTGCGGCCGGTGCTCTCGATCAGGTCCGCGCGGCAGGTCGGATCCGCGGGCCCGGTCGGCTCCATGGGGGCTGTCGGGGTTGTCGGATCCACCGGCCCGCGCCGCCGGCCTGCCGCCGGAGTGCTCACTGCTGTAGACGTCCGGGCCGGTCCGACGCGGGCAGGTGCGTTCCCTCCGCGGCGCGTGGCGCGAAGCGCGGGCGGTAGGCGGCGCTGAGCCGAGCCGGGATACGTGCGCCGATCGTGGAGGGGACGAGCCGGAAGCGCGACGCCGGCTGGACCGTGCGCGGCAGCGTGCGGCCGATGCCGTTCAGCCAGGCGCGCACCCGGTGGTCGGCGAGGCCACCGTCGACGGTCAGCCGGGTGAGTGCGAACGGATCGTCGCCCGGATGCGACAGCGCCTCCCCGACGGCGCAGGCGGCGCTGTAGCCGGCGGCGATCACGAGCTGGCGGACGGTCGGGTCCCACCCGCCGCGCGGGTAGGCGAACGACCGCGGCTCGTCGCCGGTGATGGCGGCCAGCCGTCGCCGACCCAGAGTGATCTCCGCGGTCACGTCGGAGCGGTGCAGCTCGTCGAGTCGCCGGCCGCTGTGGCCGCTCGCGCCGATCTCGACGCCCAGTTCGTGCAGGCGGCGGACCTCTGCCTCGGTGAGCATGCCGGGCGCCCCGAGCCGGGAGGTGGTCACGAAGACGGTCGCTGCCAGGCCCCGCTCGGCCAGCTCGCGCGCGGCGACGAAGGTCGCCGCCCGGTCGCCGTCGAAGGTCACGACGAGCGCGTCGGCCGGTGCTTCGGCGGAGCGCAACGCCGCGCAGTACTCGGAGACGGTCATGAACCGGCGGTTGGATCGCTGGATCATGCGCCGGTGCCGGGCGAACACGGCCGGGGTGACGGTCGATCGGCGCGGGACGTGCCCGGTGGGATCGGCGGCCACGTCGTAGCGGAGGATCGGGACCGGCTGCGGCCGGCCGGCCGTGCCGGCGCGGCCGCGGTGCCGGGTGCTCACCGGCGCGGGCTGTGCGGGCTGTGCGGGCCCGACGTTGTCCGGGCCTTCCTTGAATTCTTTGCACTCAGCTGTGGTGACGGATTGTGGGGAAGACACTATCGCCCCTCCAGCGGTCCCCGGGCCGCCCGTTCTCACCGGGTCGGCTCATATCGCGGAAAGTAACCGGTTGGCGTCCTGCGGAATCTAGCATGGGTGATTGCTGGGTGTAGCGACGCCGTTACGGCTGGCGGATCTGTGTCAAGAGGTGAGCGGAAAATGAAAGGTCATCGACGGCTCTTCCGTGCGGGACTTCGGAGCCATTCGCCTGTCCTGGCCCGCCTCTGGTGTGTCCGCATTCTTGCAAGTTAGATCATCTTGTTTCGTTAACTCTGTGCCGCATGGCGGCCGGAGAGCCGGGATGACCCCGCCGTCGCCGTATCCGCTGTGGAGCACGGACGCCGTCACCTCTGCCGCGGATCTCCGCTGTGACTCGCGGCGCGGCGCGCGTCAGCGCACGCCGACACCAGCACCTGACACCGGCTCGTGGGGCTGAGGCCGGTAGCGGTGCCAGGTGGACGGGCCGGACGGTCGTGTCGCACGGATTGCCGGCGGCTCAGGCGACCGGCGACAGCGCCGGAGCGGCGCTATGTCACGGCCACCGCCGACGCCTGCCGGCAGGAAGCGGCTAGGGCGGGGGTGCTCCCGCCCGCCCGAAACGGCGCTGAAGGCGCGTGAACCGCGGACACGCGCATTTGCCGCAGTCGCTTCCCGGTCGGTAATGCCGGTGCAAATCATCTCGGTGGCCGCACCGGCACGTACGCCACCAGGAGCGCGGGGCGCGACCCTGGAAATTCGGCGTGTTGGTGAGCACGGACTGACAGTACCCCACGGATCAGCCCAACCGATTGTTGTGCTGCCTACCCTCGGGTGCCCAATGGTGGTGGAGGACCGTCCTGGCCTGAGGAAAGCCCGAGAGTGCTAACCCGTGAACAATCTGGACGAATCGTTCCGGTGGCGCCTTGGTGTGTGTCCCCGGTCGCGGAAACTCCCTGCTCGACGCCGGTGTGGAACTGGGCGGAACGGTGCGGCTGGCGCACACTCCGGGCTCGGGCGACCCTGGCGGCGGAGTAGCCCTCCGGGACGGGAGGGTTTGGCCCTGGCCCGGCGCGGGGACGGGTTGACGCCGGCCGCGGGACGGGAGAGGCCGGCAGAGGGGACGGGGAGGCTACAGCGGCCGGCGGCGGCGGGCCGCCGCGGACTGGGCGAGCGAGCGCTGCCGCTCGCGGCGGGCGACCTGCGCGCGCCGGCCACGCACCGCGGCCAGCACCGCGACCAGGATGACCGCGGCGAGCAGCACCGGAGCGTGCAGGATCATCTCGGAGCCGATGTCGATCATGCGGTTGCGCAGCCCGGAGCTGCCATCACCGGCCGCGGGGTTCAGGAAGCCCACAATGACAGTGATCAGTGCGTAGGCGAGCGGCGGCATGATCACGACGCC
The DNA here is from genome assembly GCF_041008525.1 of Parafrankia sp. FMc2. Taxonomy (NCBI): domain Bacteria; kingdom Bacillati; phylum Actinomycetota; class Actinomycetes; order Frankiales; family Frankiaceae; genus Parafrankia; species Parafrankia sp. FMc2. The sequence goes on from NZ_JBFLUG010000149.1 coordinate 9,888, forward strand.
GATCAGATCGTCGACGTGGACCCGCGCGATCGCCAGCACACACGAGACCACGAAGAGGACCCCGAAGACATACCGGAGATTGTCGAAGAGCAGCGAATCGACAACAGCGCCGACGCTGCCGGCAATGACCACGAGCAGCGCCGCGCCCAGCGCGGTGAGCCCGCGCCGGGTTCCAGTGACGACTGTCGTGCGTTCCGGTGCGCCGGCGCGTGGGCGTGGGCGCGGGTTGGGCGGGTACGCGTCATCCGGCGCGCGGCCGCGGCCGGGCCTGCCGGGCGATCCGGCGGACTGCCGGTGAGGCGGCGTACTCACCAGGGCAAGGTACCGCCCCGACATTGCGACTGCGTCAGGGCGATGGGCCGGAGAACGAACGCGTCCTGGTCACTGCACTTTGGGCATGCCTTTATGCACGATGCGCTACCAATTGCCGCGGCGCGCGAGTCCAGGGCGGGCGCGTCCCGCGCGGGTGCGTCGGTTGCGCGGGATGGCGCGGGTCCGCGCGGGTCCGCGCGGCTGACCGTGCGGAAGCGGCCCGCTCCACCGGGTCGTGGGCGAGTGCGCCGCGTCGCGCGACGCCTGGACCGGATCGGACGATGCCCCGGCCGGGGGTCGCCGTCGACACTTTCCGTGACCACGCCGGTTGCGCCGGGAAGAAGGTGTACCCGAATGGACCGATGGTGCCGCCGCCGGGCACCCGGGTCGCGATGCGACCGTCCCGCCCGGGGCCGCCGCGGCCCGGCCGCTGTACCGCACCGGCGGCGGTGACCGGGGCGATCACCCGTAGACTGCTCGGTCATGGGTCTGTCGATCGGCATCGTCGGGTTGCCCAACGTGGGCAAGTCCACGCTGTTCAACGCCCTCACCCGCAACGAGGTCCTGGCGGCCAACTACCCGTTCGCGACGATCGAGCCCAACGTGGGTGTCGTCGGCGTCCCGGACCCGCGGCTGGCGAAGCTGGGCGAGATGTACTCCAGTGCGCGGGTCGTGCCCGCCACGGTGAGCTTTGTCGACATCGCCGGCCTGGTCAGGGGCGCGTCGGAGGGACAGGGCCTGGGTAACCGCTTCCTGGCCAACATCCGTGAGTCGGACGCGGTCTGCCAGGTGGTCCGGGTCTTCTCGGATCCCGACGTGGTCCATGTCGAGGGCAACGTCGACCCGGCGTCCGACATCGAGACCATCAACACCGAGCTGGTGTTGGCCGATCTGCAGACCATCGGTGCCCGGCTGCCGAAGCTGGAGAAGGAAGCACGGCTCGACCGCGCGAAGCAGCCGCTGCTGGCCGCGATGAAGGTGGCCCACGAGGTTCTCGACGCGGGCCGCCCGCTGTCCAGCGAGCCGTCGGTCGACCGGGCCGCACTGCGGGAGCTGTTCCTGCTCACCGCGAAGCCGTTCCTCTACGTCTTCAACGTCGACGAGGACGTCCTGGCGGACCCCGGCCGGCACAAGGAGCTCGCCGAGCTCGTGGCTCCGGCCGACGCGATCGTCCTCTGCGCGAAGGTCGAGGCCGAGCTGATCGAGCTTCCCGAGGAGGACGCCACCGAGCTGCTGGCGTCCCTCGGGCAGGAGGAGAGCGGGCTGGCGCAGCTGGCCCGCATCGGTTTCCACACCCTCGGGCTGCAGACGTTCCTCACGGCCGGCCCGAAGGAGTCCCGCGCCTGGACGATCGCGGCCGGCGCCACCGCGCCCGAGGCCGCCGGCGCGATCCACAGCGACTTCCAGCGTGGCTTCATCAAGGCCGAGATCGTGTCCTACGACGACCTGATGGCGGGCGGCTCGATGGCGGCGGCCCGTGCCGCCGGCCGCGTCCGCATGGAGGGCAAGGACTACGTGATGACCGACGGCGACATCGTCGACTTTCGCTTCAACGTCTGACCGCGGGCGGCTGCCCGGCGGCGAAGGCGCCGGCGGCGTCCCAGCCGAGCACGCGGGTCTCACCCGGAGCCAGCGCGGCACGCACCTTGTTCCCGTCGGCGCTCCCAGCGCCGCCGGCGCCGCTGCCAGTGCTCGTCGGGTCCGTGGTGTTGTCGTCCGTCGTGGGTGTGCCCTTCCTGGCGGCGTCCTTCTCGGCTCTGTCGGTCAGGTACCCCGTCCGGCCGCGACAGCCGGCCGTTGGGTGTGAAGCAGCAGGTGGGCCGCACGGGGAAGGATGGAGACGGCTGCCTCCGCCGGTCCGCGGCGCCCGGTGGCCTTCCACAGGGTGGCGGCGGCCAGAGCCACCAGGATCTGCAGCACGTACGACCTGGTCGGGTCCGTGGGCAGTACGTCCGTGGACATCGCCACCACGTGCAGCGCGTAGAAGGTGAGGGTCATCGCGCCGAGAGCCGCGACGGGGCGGGTCAGCGGGACGTGGGCGACCAGCAGCGCCAGCCCGAGCAGCGCCAGCGCCGTCCCGGTGGTGTGCGCCAGGTCGAACGGCGTCGTGGAGTGCGGTGTGTCGACCGCCAGCCACCAGGCGGTGTCCGTCGGTGTCGTCCCGTAGAGGCCCGAGTCGATGAACCAGCCCTGTGGCAGGCTTCCCACCCCGGAGATCACGGCCGGGTCACCGAGCTCGCCGCTTCCGCCGAGTGGCCCGAGCAGCAGCCAGGACGTTCCGCTGGCCACGGCCGCGAGCAGCAGGCCGCCGGCGAACAGCCGCCCCGCGACCGCGCGTGAGCGCAGGTCCGCGTGGGCCACGGCCATACCGGCGCAGAGGTAGCCCAGCCAGGCGAGGGCGGGGTAGACCCCGCTGACGGTGAGCTTCGCCAGCAGATGGCCCGGTTCCGCCAGGTCGTCGAACCTCGGCGAGGACAGGTCCGAGGCGGGCAGGTCGTCCCGGACGGCCTGGCTGACGGCCGGCACCGCGGTCATCGCCAGCACGGCGACCGTCACCAGGACCGGGACGGACGCTCGCAGCAGCGGCAGTGCCAGCACGAACAGCAGCGCGTAGTAGACCAGGATCACCGCGATGCCCGAATCGGCGTAGGCGAGTGCCAGCCCGATCACGCCGACACCGAGCGCGCGCAGGAAGACCGTGAGGCGGGCCTCGGCCGCGGTCCGCCGGCGGGTGGACAACACGAGGGCCACCCCGGCGAGGACGGCGAACGCCGCGGCGGATCGTCCCGCGGCGAGAGTGAACGCGGGCGAGGCCGCCGGATCGTCCGACTCGGTGTCGGTGAAAGCGGGGTAGACGTGGGTCGCAACCATGCCGATCAGTGCGACGCCCCGGGCGAGGTCGACCCCGGTGATCCGCCTGGACCCGGGCTGGCTCGAATCGTCCATGCCCTCCAGGGTCGCAGCATGTGGGACTCCCGGAGTGGGCGACCGGCCGCGTAAGGTGCGGTTCGTCCCGGGGGGAACGGCGAAGCGGAACGGGTGACGCACAGATGATCTGTCATCTGGTGGGGCGGGACGAGTGGGCGTCCGGAGCGGGCAGCTACCGTCCCGCGAGCCTCGACACCGAGGGCTTCATCCACTTCTCTGCCCCGGAGCGGCTGCTGGAGACGGCAAATCTGTACTACGCGGGTCGCTCTGACCTGCTGCTGGTTGTCGTGGACCCGCAGCGGCTGTCCGCCCCGCTCCGCTGGGAGCCGGCCGCCGGGCCAGCGGACCGCGGTGAGGTGTTGTTCCCGCACCTGTATGGCCCGATCGACCCGGGGGCGGTGCTGGCGGTGACGCCGATCCCGTGCGGGCCGGGCGGCGCCTTCACGGCGATGCCCGTCCTGTAGCCCGGAACAGATGCCGGCTCGGAGCGCGACGCCGGTTCGGAGCGCGAGGCCGGTTCAGAACGTGATGCCGGTTCAGAACGTGATGCCGGCGGAGCGCAGGATCGCCGAGATCCGGCGCGCGAGCTCCACGTCGAGCTCGGTCACCCCGCCGGCGGAGTGGGTCCAGACGGTGAAGGTCGTGCTGCCCGGGCCGTGCTCCACGACCGGGTGATGATCCATCTCGTCCGCTGCGCGCATCACCTCGTCGACGACGGCGGTCGCCTCCTCTCCATCCACGAGGATCTCCAGGCGGATCCGGTCGGCGTCGCCGATCCAGCCCGGGAGGGCCTCCAGGGAGGTGGCGACAGCGCTGTTGTCCAGTCGTGTGGGCATCCGGGACTCCTCGGTGAGCAGTGATCCGTGTGAGGCGAACGGTGGCCTCGTGTGTGATCCGTGGCCGTCCGGCTGCGTTGTGACCGGTCCCGCACCTCGCGCGGATCGTGCCACCCGCGGGCCGGCTCCGCCAGATCCACACGCGGCGTCCGGCGTCCGGCGTCCGGTGGGCGGTGGGCGGTCAGCGGTGGGAGGGCCCGGCGGCGTTCAGGCCCGCCCGGCTCTGGGAGAGTCCGGACCGTGGTCGGCACACCGGAGGAAGCACAGGGGCGTCCCGGCGAACCGGGGCGGCTGGTCGTCGCGATCGCGCTGGTCGACGCCGCCCGGCGGGTCCTGGCCGCCCGGCGGACGTCCCCGCCGGAGCTCGCCGGGCTGTGGGAGTTCCCCGGCGGGAAGGTCGAGCCGGGGGAGGACGAGCTCGCGGCGCTGCGCCGGGAGTGCCGCGAGGAGCTCCGGGTGGAGATCGAGACCGGCCGCCTGTTCGGGGAGATCGAGCTGCCCCGGCCGGGGTGGCGGATGCGGCTGTGGCTGGGCCGGGTGAGCGGCGGCACACCGGTCGCCGTCGAGCACGGCGCGCTGCGCTGGCTGGGTGTGGACGAACTCGACGACGTGCCCTGGATCCCCGCGGACGCCCCGCTCGTCGACGCGTTGAGGGCCGAGCTCGCCGATCCGGTGGATCCGGTGGACGGTTCGTGGGCACGGTGACGGTCCGCCGCGCGCGCTGTGTCGTGGCGAGTCCGTACCATGGAGACGGACCGCGGCGGTGCGGACGTCGTACACCCGGGCGGGGCCACCCGCTAGGCGGCGCGCCGAAGATCGCGGTCCTTCCATCTGACGAACCGTTTCGGGGTCCAAGGTTCGAGCCCTGAAGCCCCACGTTTCCCCGGAGCTCACCACCGTGCCCGTACGCGCTGACCTTCGCAATGTCGCCATCATTGCCCACGTTGACCATGGCAAGACAACTCTCGTGGACGCGATGCTCCGGCAGTCCGGCGCGTTCGGAGAGCGCGGTGAGGCCACCGATCGGGTCATGGACTCGATGGACCTCGAACGCGAGAAGGGCATCACCATTCTCGCGAAGAACACCGCGGTACGTTTCGGCGACGTCACCATTAACATCATCGATACTCCCGGCCACGCCGACTTCGGCGGCGAGGTCGAGCGGGGTCTCGCGATGGTCGACGGCGTGCTGCTGCTGGTGGACGCGAGCGAGGGCCCGCTGCCGCAGACCCGCTTCGTGCTGCGCAAGGCGCTCGCCGCGCGCAAGCCCGTCGTCCTGGTCATCAACAAGGTCGACCGGTCGGACGCGCGCATCAGCGAGGTCGTCGACGAGGCCTACGAGCTGTTCCTCGACCTCGACGCCGACGAGGACCAGATCGACTTCCCGATCGTCTACTGCAACGCCAAGGCCGGCCGGGCGTCCATCACCCGTCCCGAGAACGGCCAGAGCCCGGACTCGCCGGACCTCAAGCCGCTGTTCGACCTGCTGCTGGAGACGATGCCCGCCCCGTCGTACGTCGAGGGCGCGCCGCTGCAGGCGCTGGTCACGAACCTCGACGCCTCGCCCTACCTGGGCCGCCTCGCGCTGTGCCGGGTGCACAACGGGACGATCACGCGCGGCCAGGCCGCGACCCTGTGCCGGGTGGACGGCAGCCAGCAGCGGGTGAAGATCACCGAGATGCTGATGACGGAGGCGCTCGAGCGGGTACCGGCCGAGGAGGCCGGCCCCGGCGACATCATCGCCATCGCCGGCATCCCCGACATCATGATCGGCGAGACGCTGGCCGACACCGAGGATCCCCGCCCGCTTCCGGTGATCACGGTGGACGAGCCGTCCATCAGCATGACCATCGGCGTGAACACCTCGCCGCTGGCCGGCAAGTCCGGCAAGAAGATGACCGCGCGCCTGCTGAAGAACCGGCTGGACGCCGAGCTGGTCGGCAACGTGTCCATCCGGGTGCTGCCGACCGAGCGTCCCGACACCTGGGAGGTGCAGGGCCGGGGCGAGCTGGCGCTCGCCATCCTCGTCGAGCTGATGCGCCGCGAGGAGTTCGAGCTGACGGTCGGCAAGCCCCAGGTGGTCACCAGGGAGGTCGACGGGAAGATCCACGAGCCCGTCGAGCGGTTGACGATCGACTCTCCCGAGGAGTACCTCGGGGTCCTGACCCAGCTGCTGGCGCTGCGCAAGGGCCGGCTGGAGCAGATGGTGAACCACGGCACCGGCTGGATCCGGCTGGAGTACCTGGTGCCTGCCCGTGGCCTCATCGGGTTCCGCACCGAGTTCCTGACCGAGACCCGCGGTACCGGCCTGCTGCATCACGTCTTCGACCGGTACGAGCCCTGGTTCGGCGAGCTGCGCACCCGTCCGACCGGTTCGATGGTCGCCGACCGATCCGGCGTCGCCACCGCGTACGCCCTGTTCAACCTGCAGGAGCGCGGCACGATGTTCGTCGCGCCGACGACCGAGGTCTACGAGGGCATGATTGTCGGTGAGAACTCCCGGGCCGACGACATGGACGTCAACCCGACCAAGGAGAAGAAGCTCACCAACATGCGGTCCTCGACCGGCGACGAGCTGGTCCGGCTCTCGCCGCACCGGCAGCTCTCGCTGGAGCAGGCGCTGGAGTTCTGCCGCGAGGACGAGTGCGTCGAGGTGACCCCGGCGACGGTGCGGCTGCGCAAGGTCGCGCTGACCGCGTCGGAGCGGGAGAAGCTGCGCTCGCGCCGCCGCACCGGCTGACGGCGCCGGCCAGCACCGCACCGCACGCGCCGCAGCGGGCCTACCCACCTAGTGCAGCCGCGCGTAAGTCTTGCTGGCTTGGTTGGTGGTCATTCGGTCCAGGCGGTGGGGTCGCTGGCGTAGAGCCCGCAGGCGCAGTCGAGGGCCTGTTCGGGGGTGCCGGTGGGTTGCCCGT